>SABI01000025.1 GCA_009929055.1 Spirochaetia bacterium
CTCCAAGGTTTAGGCGTTACTTCCCATTGAGTCAACATAGAAGTAGGTGGGTCAATTTTTGTAGTATATTCAGTCCCTTCTTTTCCATAAGCAATTGAACTTGAGAGAGAGATTTTAAGATTCTTGATTCCTGAGTAACTAATACTTGGTTGTATGACTCCAGAAAAGTCAGTCATGTTTCCAATAACTAAAAGAGAAGCCCCAATATTTTTGGTGAAAGTAAATGAAATATTAGAAGCAGCATAATGCATTCCAGGATTAAACAAGTCTGGAACACTTATTTTACCTGTATTTAACAGACCTTCAATGTGGTCATAAATATCGGTATTACTATACCCTTCTCCATTGAAGAAGTATTGTCCTAATAGAGAGAGGGAGAAATCTGACTCTTTTGCACTATAGGTGTAACTTCCCCCAATCGTTCCTAAGAAGAAGAATGTATCTTTATAGTCGGCAACAGTAGTGGAACCCGTAATAAACGTCTTATTAGACCCATACTGAAGTACTGCTTCACCAAAGAGGGAGACTTTCTTCACACTTGATGAGAAGGTTAGCATGGCAGCTGGAGGGTTATCATAACGGTAGTAAGCTCCGAGGCCCACTTCTGTTTTGTTAAAGACCTTCTCATATTTAAGAGCATATGCAAGGTCTCTCGCATCTTTGAGGGTTGGAGGGAGAACTATGTAGGCATAAAGGTTGTCGATACCTAATGAGCTAGTCATCTTGACAGCTACCGGTCCTTCTAAGTCATTAGAAGCATTGAGTGGGTCAATGTCACTAAGGTTAAGTAAGTCTGCTGGGCTAAAGAAGTACCCTACTCCCCAATTAATTGTTTGTTTCCCTACTCTGAAGAAGAGGGTATCTTGGTAGGTAATATCTGCAAAGAGTTCTTTAAGGGAAAAGTTAGCTTTACTTGTTGCATTATTAGTAACTGGGTAAGTAACACCAAAAGATGAGTAGAATCTCGTATCTTTACTCATCCTTGCGTCGATAAAGAGCTTAGAATCTAAAGAACCACTAAAAGTAGCATCTATATCTTCTGTAGATGGATACCACTTAAAACCTGGGTTTGCTTTAAATGAGAAAGACCCTCCTATTCGAACTCCTTCATCTTGAGTTAATAGAAGAGTGTCTAAACTTTTTTCTGTCTCTTGAACTTGAACAATGAAAGAGTCATTTGAACTAGTGCCAAATAAATCATCTTCAGTTGAAGAGCCAAATAGGTCTTCTTCAGAACCAAACAACTCATCATCCATCGACTCAGCATTAAGAGGTGAGAAGATGAGAAGAATAAATAGTAACGTTAGTAATAGATGTTTCATATATTTTTCCTTTTCATCAATTATTTACTCTTTCTACATAACTCTTTGTAAAAATTGAATCAGGGATTTCTTTTACTGAGATATCACTTATTGTTATAGTTGTCTTTTTTCCCTCAATGAGGTTGTCAATAAAGATCATCTTGTTTGGGATAAATGAAGAACCAGCTTGAGTGTAAGAGGGGTAATAAGAAGTTCTAAGGAGTCTATCACTTGCACTATAATCTTCAGATTTGAGAACTAATAATGAATTTCGTGTTACATAGAGTATCTGTTTAGGATAGGTAACTTCATCATTAGTAGCTTCAATTTCTAATTTATACACATCAAATTTCCCTAGTTTTTCTTCATTAATTGCAACTACACTATAATCATCACTAAGAGAACTTTCATTAAAGTCAGAGTTGTTCGCATCACTATCGTTAAATTGTTCTTTCATCGAGGTGTGACTAAATTTTCTACTTTGTGGATCATAGAACCATAAGTTATCATCAATCATCAAATATCCTTGTCCTTGCTTTGTGGCCGGCTCTTGGATAAGAAGAAGAAATTTATCATCATCATCGGATCTAAATTGAAGAACTTTAGATTTTTCTATTCCATCAGTAGGGTCTTCACTAATAAAGGTCATCAGAGCTGTTAAATCAACTCCTTCAAAATTGGTATTTTTATCTATTTTCCCTAACAATTCTGGCCCATCACTTACAGAAATTGCAAAAAGTGGGGTTATAAGGGTGAAAATAAGGATACTTAGCACTATTTTTTTCATATATATATTCCTTTTTGTTATGCTCTAAGAGCATCTGCAGGAGAAAGTTTAGCAGCTTTTCTTGCAGGCCCTGCAACTGCAATAATTGTAATAATTGTAACAATGAGGATTACGAGGAATACAGATAGAGGTTGTATAACTACACTTATATGCCCTTTATCCATAATGAACGCAAAATTTGAATCAAGAGGAAAACTAATAAGAGAGACAATAAAAGAGACGACAAAGGCTGCGATGAGGCCAAAGAAAGCTCCCCTTAAGACTAAAATAACCCCTTCGAATATGAATTGTCTAGAAACATCCCTTTTGAGCATTCCAACCGCTCTCATCGTGCCAATCTCTTTCACCCTCTCTATCATAATCATATGGAAGGTATTAATAAGACCAACCATGGTAATTACTAACATAATAAGAAATACTCCTAGCGCTATACCATTAAGAATAGCAAGTAATTGGGTAACAGCTTCCATAAAATCATTAAGGGTAGTTACTTCAAACCGAGTCTCACTCCACGGCTCATCGTCACTACTCGAAGAGAATTGTTCCATCATTCGTTCAGTTGGATCAGTAGAATCACTCTTTGGTTTTAGAGGAAATCCTAATTGTTCAATCCCATTTTCTAGTAAAGACTGAACGACTGGAATAGAGTCGAGATTATATAAGAATAGATTTAGATATTGGTACTCACCTTCTTCTAATCCTATTAAGCTATTGATATAATCTAGGTGAGCATAGGAGTAAGAAAAGCCCATCATTGACATATCATCTGTTGTTGCAATGACAATGAACGATCCTACATTCGCTTGCCCAGTTACCGTTTCAAAGCTCACAAGGAGTTCTTCACCAACGACTATTCCTAACTGAGTAGCAACTTTATCAGGAATAATTATTGCCTGTTTGTTGGTAAGGTTATCAATATTTCCTTGTGCAATTTTTAGTGAAGTAACGAGTTCCTTTTCTTGAGAAAAGTTTACCCCTTGTATGTTTTCGGTTGATACATTACTTCTAAAGATAAACTTACCATCAATTCCACTTCTTTTCTGATAATCCTTCACATATTCATCTATTGAGGGAAGGACTTTATCAATAACTTCTGGGTTTTCGATACGGGAGGATATTTTTTTGTTATCGAGAAGGACATTTCCAGTGATATAGACATGACCACCAAGAATTGATTCAAAGTTCGTCATAGTGTTTTTTACAAGTCCCTGAGATAATCCATTAACCAAGACAATCATCATCACTCCAAAAGCAATGGCGAGACCTAATAAGTTACTTCTTCGTTTTTGTCTACTCACATTTCTAAAAGCAATTTTTATAATAGTATTCATATCTTTAGCCTACCCTTTGTTCATTGCTTCAAGTGGTGAAACTTTTAGAGCGATACTCACTGGGTACAAGGAAGCAATTATACCGACAAGTGTGATTGCAATTACTGAAGAAAAAATTGCACTTACAGAGACCGATGGTCTAAAGATAGACCCACCTAGAAGAAGTTGTAAAAATTGATTAGTCGCTTCTATTCCAATAATCCTAAAGATTACAATAACAATAATTCCCACAATTACCCCTAAGAGGCCAAAGGTGAGAGAAATTATCATCGTTTCAAGGGTAATCATCTGCCTGACAAAATTCTTTTTAGCTCCAATCGCCCTCATTGTCCCAATTTCACCGAATCTTTCAGAAACTGAGATAACAAGTGTATTCATAATAATAATGACAGCTACAATGGCAATAACAAAGATGAGAACATTAAAAACTATACTTAGTGTATTAGCGAGCTGGGCACTAAGGCCAGCACCTTTAATCCACTCATACGCTGTTGCCTCTATCCCCTCTTTTTCAAATTGTTTGTTTAATTGAGAAACAACTTTATTTGTATCATTTGAATTGTGGAGTTTTATGAGGAGATAATTCCAAGCTTGAGGGTCAACTTCTAGGGCAATATCTCTACCACTTGTATCCCCTAGAACTGAAAGATATTCATCATCGCTTTCAAGCGGAGAATTAGTAGATGTTGAAGATGTGATAAAATCATCCTCAAAAAAGGCACTATCATCGCCTCCAAATAAATCATCTTCACTCACATTTCCTAATATATCTTTTTCATCATCACTTAAATTTAGTGCTATTGCAGTATTTGCAAGCATTCCATTCATGATTCTTAAGGTATTTTCATCTATAAAACTAATTAGCTGAAGGTCAAAGGAGGCATCTCCATAATCATGAATTCCCTTTAGAGGAACTTCCCGTATCTTAGTTCCACTCACTGTATTAATAGTGGTGAGAACAATCATATCGCCAATTTCAATATCTTTGCCGAGTGAAGAAGCAAACTGGTCTGCAACCGTCTTTGAAATAACTATGCCAGGAGATCCATCTTCATCTAAAAAAGACCCCTTTATGATATTAACCCCAGTAGGGAACATATTGGTATAAGAGGGAGGATTTACTCCAAACAGGACCATGAAAGCCTCTCCTAGCTCACCTGACTTTGCTTGAGAGAGTCCATTAAGCTGTCCTGTTGTCTCTTTTACTTTAGTATTAGACTCTACTATACTGAGTACTTTTTGGTACTCAGGAACACTTCTAGGTCCCTTGCTCATTGCATCCGAAGAGAATATAAGAGAAACTTCCTCAACCCGATTATTAACAACAAACACATCTCCCGTATAATTTTGGGTATAATTTTTTTGAATTCCAGCTTTGATGGTATCCATAAAGGAGTTTCCTATTACTAGAATTGCTATACCTAACATAATAAGAGAGCCTATTATAAGGGTCTTAGCAAGATGGAGTCGTAAATTACGAATAGCAATTCGAATTAATACACTAGGCATCTACTCACTCCTTTTCTTACGTCTATTTTCAATAACGAGACCATCTTTTAGGCGAATGACGTGGTCAGCTATATCAACAATAGTTTGGTCGTGTGTAGAAAAAATAAAAGTAGTACCTACATCTGTATTCATCTTTTTCATCAATTCTATAATAGCTTCTCCTGTTACAGAGTCTAAGTTCGCTGTTGGTTCATCTGCTAGAACAATAAGAGGTTTTGTTACAAGAGCTCTTGCTATAGCAACTCTTTGCCTCTGGCCTCCACTAAGTTCCATTGGTTTATGAGTTCTCCACTTCTGTAGTCCCACTTCATCAATTAAGTAATCTATCCACTCTTTTCTTTCTTTTACGGTTCCTTTACTCTTATTATCCAAAAGAAGAGGAAACTCAATATTCTCAAAGACATTTAATACTGGAATGAGGTTAAAGCTTTGAAATATAAATCCAAGAGTTTTATGGCGTAAACGAGTAATTTCATCATCTTTCAAGCCTGTAGTACTCTTTCCGTTAATTATTACTGAGCCCTTTGTAGGGGTATCAATACACCCAATCATATTTAAAATGGTAGATTTTCCAGAACCAGAGGGACCTGCTATTGAGATAAAATCCCCTTTTGTGATATTAGCACTTACCCCATTTACTGCATGTACTTCTGTTTTACCTAGGGGATAGACTTTGTAGACATCTTTTAGTGCTATGATGGTTGATGAACTTTGCGACATATATTTCCTCTTCTTTATGGAATTACAAGAAAAGATTAAGTATATATGTTAAAGGTGTTATATTACTCTCATCGGTTAAGGTATGAAGCTTTATGACAATACTCACTTAATCCATCGATTCCACTAATATAAGATATAACAATTGAGAGGGTATCGTTAAGTGTTTGAATAAAAAAAATTGAAGAAATTTATTGTATTCTAAGAATTTTCCTAATGGAGTGACCACCTTAGATAACCCACTTACCTCTTTCCTTATGTAAAGAAATAGATGGTCACTACCAAAGTAATTGTTAATTAATTTCGAGAGGATTGGCTGAGAAGTAGATAGAATTGTTTTCACTATCTTTAAGAGTGAGTGTGAGAAGCCCTTCAGTAGTGCTTGTAATTCTCATCGTATACTCATCATCTTCTATTTCAACAGTAACTATTTGGTTATCACTCATATCAACAAAACCACTTAGGGTCTCTCCATCCATCTCTATAGTGTCATAGACTTCTAAAGTAAACTGAGAATCGACTCCACTCATAGGCATTGCACTGAATGTGAGAAAATCTATTTCATCTTTGGCCATCTCTTTCACCCACTGAAAAGAGGTAAGAGTGCCAGCATCATAGGTGAGATCTATGCTCTCTCCGATTTCATTTTCACATCCAGTACAACCGATTATCGTAAAGATGACGATAAGTACGATAAAAACCACCTGTTTTTTCATGTAATCCTCCATGTTGTTTATTCCCATTCAGGTATAATTACAGTCTTATTTAGGTGAGGCTATTTGTCAAGTATTTATTTTTAATTCTTTTCATTGTTTATATTTATGAAATTTTATACATAAAAATCCCTCTTAGATATTACCTAATAAAAATAAATAACATCAAGATAATAAAGAGTTCATCCATATACATAAGAAATTGATAATTATTACCAAAGAGAGATAAGTGGGTTGAATTATTATACCATAATGAGGATAAGGAACCTAATAGAATTTTGCACATTTGTTGTTTTTTGCAGAAAAGTTCCAGACTGCAATATTTTCTGCTAATTGATTAAATATAAAGATTTATGATATTCATTACATTTATAATATTTCTGTTAATAAAAAAGGAGTGCCTATGAGTGACTATAAAAGTGGAACTAAGTGTATACAATCTGGATATATCCCTGAAAATGGAGAGCTACGTACCCTACCAATTTATCAAGGGACTACCTACAAATATAATAGTGGCGACCACCTTGCGTCTCTTTTTAATCTTGAGAATGCTGGACACATGTATACCCGTATTTCTAACCCAACAGTAGCTTTTGTTGAAGATAAAATAAATGACCTTGAAGGAGGAGTAGGTGCTTTATGTACGAGTAGTGGCCAAGCTGCTTCTCTTATTGCAGTATTAAATATTACTAGTAGTGGTCAAAATATTGTTTGCTTATCAAATCTTTATGGGGGAACAACAAACCTCTTTTCAGTCACATTTAAGAAAATGGGAATTGAAGCAAGGTTTGTAAATCCCTCAATGAGTGATGAAGAAATAGGTTCCTATTTTGATGAACATACTCGCTTAGTGTTTGCAGAGACAATTGCTAACCCTTCTCTTGATGTATTAGATATAGGCCGTTTTAGTAAGATTGCCCACTCTCATTCAGTTCCTTTGTTTGTTGATAACACTTTTGCAACTCCTATTCTTTGTAGACCAATTGAACATGGCGCTGACATCATTATCCACTCAAGTAGTAAGTACATGGATGGACACGCAACAGTAATAGGTGGAGTAATTATTGATGGAGGAAAGTTTGACTGGGCTCAGTCAGGTAAATACCCAGAATTTACAAATAGTGATCCTTCTTATCATGGAGTTAAGTACTCTGAGCAGTTTGGAAGTGCTGCTTTTATAGTAAAAGCAAGAGTTCAGTTGATGAGAGATTTAGGATCTTCTCCTCAGCCTCTTAGTGCTTTCTTACTCAATCTTGGACTTGAGACTCTTGCTCTACGTATTATTCGTCATAGTGAAAATGCTTATCTAGTAGCAAAATTTTTGAGCGAGCATGAGAAAGTAAGTTGGGTAACCTACCCTGGTCTTTCTAGTGACAAAAACTATACATTAGCCCAAAGGTATCTCCTTAATGGATATTCTAGTGGAGTTGTCTCTTTTGGAGTAAAAGGGGGCAAAGAAGTAGCAATGAAATGTATGGACGCTCTTCGTCTTGCTGCCATTGTAGTTCATGTAGCTGATGCAAGAACGAGTGTACTGCACCCTGCAAGTACTACTCACAGGCAATTAACCCACGAGCAATTAAAAGATGCTGGAATAAGTGAAGACTTCATCCGTCTTTCTGTGGGAATAGAAGATATTAGCGATATCTTAGCAGATCTTAAGCAAGCATTAGATTCGCTATAAGCAGAACAAGTATAGTAGAAATAGAGAATCTGTAATTATGTAAGGAGGCCGTTGCAAAAGTATGTAGAAAGAGGAGCAACGGCTTCAATTATAATCAGAACATTCTTTCTTCTTGTTCATAGTTATTTCTTACAAATAATGCCTTATTAATATTTACTTATCCTCTTTAGATATCTATATTGATTACATAAACAAAAGGAATATAGTTATGAAAAGAAATTATTACATGTTAATAAGTATCACTCTTATGGCTCTTCTTGCACTCCCTTTATTCTCAGCTACATTTGAAGAAGTAGATGCAAAAACAAGTGGTAAAGATAAAATAGAATTCCCTAAAGATGCTCTTTCAAAAGGTTCTACTATTTTTGCCCTTGTATTAAGTAATACAAGAGAAGGGGGAGAAGAGCAGCAAAAACTACTCCTTGATTGGCATACTTCTTTAACAGGACACCCATCATTTCCTAAAGAAGTCTCTATTTACCATTTCCCTGTTATTGAAAATCCTCCAGGTTTTGTCAAAGGATTCATCAGGAAAGGACTTGGAGAGACCTACGAAGGGGTAGTAGAGGATGATAAAGTAGCTGTCCTATTTGTGAAAGATGCTCCTAAGTTTGCCACTTCGGCAGGGATTCCTTTTGATGACACGGCAACTGTCGTTGTTGTTGATAACAAAGGAAATGTTAAGGGATTTGCTAAAGGTGAAGTCAGTAGTGATAAAATAAGAACCATCTTAGCCCTTCTTTAATTTTCTCCTCTTATTGCTTCGAGAACATTCGTAGTATATCTTAATGTCTTTTGGGGACACACATCAACGCAATGACCACACCCCACACACAGGGAGTCGATTACATCGAATCCCTTTTTTGCTTGTGTTGAAATATCTATATTCATAGGGCACACATCATTACACTTATTGCAACTAATACAGGAAGTAACATCAGTTACAATTCTCATCTTTACAACTTTACTCAATAAAGAAAGAGTATTTCCTACAGGGCATACATAGCAATATCCTCTAGGACTTATTACAACCCAACAAATCATCATAAAAAAGAGTTCAAAGGTGAGGTATTTTGCAACTTCAATGGAGGCGACTACATTGCTATAGGCAGAAAGAGGAATTTTAAAAAGGAGTAGCACCCAATAAGAGATGAATAAAAGGGCAACTATAAGATAAGCACTCCTAAACTTTTTAAGAAAGAGGCCTCTCTTTTTCTTCTCCTTTGAAGGAGACGCACATGAGAAAATTTCACCAGCGAAACCATTAAACATGCAAAGAGAAGAACACTGCCACCTACGCCCCTGAATAAGTGTCCCTATTACTATTACGAATGATATTGCAATAAAAAATATGAGTGATAAAGTAATTCCCTTTAAAGAGAGGATCTCCACACTTTTATAATAATAGTCCCCCTCTTGTGCAAAGAATTGAAGAGGCATTGTTGACCACGGAAGAGGCATACTAAAGAAATAGATTTCTTGATTATTAAGAAGAAAAGGAAGAATGATATGAAGTACTAAGGCACTTATTGTAAGGGCAATAAGGTTTCTTTTCCTTAACCCATACTCTTTCTGACCTTTTACTATAGAGATTGTTAAAAGAGAAGCTACAATAATGAGGATTACCTTTAATCCGTTCTCATAAAAATGCCATACTGAAGTAATGAGTTGTTGCATCTCTTTATGTACACGCGGAGCTAGAGCATAGTTAAGTGAAGCAAACAGGAGACAAAGGGCTATGTAAATATAGAGAAGACTCTTTAGGATCCTTCTTTTTTGAGCGTTATTTGTAATAATAGGCATAAGGTTCTCCAAGGATGAAAGGTGGATTCAATTAAGAGTTGAGTGTATCATACCAATAGCGAGGGTGGTAAGAAGATATGATTATAGATGTAGAAGATATTCAAAAAAAGATGGATAAATTTGTATCAGAAAGGGAATGGGATGACTACCATACTCCAAAAAACTTAGCAATTGCCCTAAGTGTAGAAGCTAGTGAGCTTCTTGAACACTTTCAGTGGCGAGATAATGAATCGAGTAATGAAGTAAGAGGTAACGATCCTCTTATGAATAAAATCAAAGAAGAAATAGCAGATGTATTGATCTACCTCACTCGTCTTTCTACTATTCTACAAATTGACTTAACCGATGCTGTTAATGAAAAACTTATCCTCAATGAGAGAAAATATCCAGTTTCTTTAAGCAAGGGAAAGTTTGTCAAATATAGCGATAGAGATGAGTAAGAAGTGTGTCAAAATAATACAATAATTGTTATATGATTCTTATTTTTACCGTAATAGTGAATTTTACATGTAAGATGTAGTAATAATTGGTCTTACTAAACGCACATGTCAAAGGTATTGTTATGTAATATGTTATATCCATAAAAATTGATACATTTAAAACACTTCTCGGTTACCTATTTATTTTGACACTATTCTAATTATATGTAGCATCTATAAAAGTAACAAATGTGCTACAACAATATTTATTCATCATAGCGAATACATCTTATGCAAACATATTTCATCTCCATTTTTTGTATAGTTACTATATAACAACCTTTGACAGAGCATTTCTAATGACTACTAGTATTTTTTTTGCATATAGAAGTAATTTTTTATACTTATACTATTTTAATACCATTCTTACATATATATAATCATTTCTGTAATATGTTCATTTTTATAAATTATACATTTTACTCTATAACAATTGTATCATACCTAGAATCTAATTTTTAAAAAGGTAGAAATTACTTTGCTATAAGGAACAAGAACCTCTTTAAAGTAGCCTGCTCTAAGATGAGTTAATATATAAAATCTTTTCCTGGTGAAAAAGAAGCTAAGTAATTATGAAGTTTGACCAAATTACTTCTATTTTTTGTAGCATGTTGTGGTATAAATTTGTGAAAAACGGACAATTAAGTACACATGTCATTCCAATTGATATGACAGAGCACTTTTTACTCTATATTGATATGTTTGATATATCTTTCGACTCAACTTTTTGTTATATGTCAATTCAAACTCTATTAAAGTCACTTTTTTTATTATAATACTCTCATGCTTTATAAGTTACTCATTTCATGTGACAACAATTTAGCTTTTTTTACAGAATCATTTCTCTTCCAATTTTCACACATGACAGATTAGATCTTATATATATGGGTAATTTAATTGCCTAGACGGGTAATTTTATAAACATCTGCCTATTTGTGATTTTCACTCAATAGAAGCATAAATCGATAACCAATAATGAATTGACATTAGTTAAGAAAATACAAGATACAGACCCCTTATTTTTCAGGATGGGAAAACAATTATGACTCCCTCTTAAACAGGAGAAAAGTGGTTTATATATTTGATATATTTTTTTCAGTTGAGATACCTCAAATTTAAATTTCCTGCCTCTCTAAAGTTCTCTCAAACTCATTCGCATAAATGTAACAGGTGATGTAATAAGTTACAAAGAATGGTCATATTAAGTACAGATGTCAATTCACGTGGTATGTCAGAGTGCTCTTTACGTTGATAGTATAGATGTTTGATAGAACTCATTCCATTATGTTTTTTGTAATATGTTGTATAAGTAATTACCATTATTAGATTTACAACTTATATTATATATATAACCTTTACCTATAGCACATACCATCTGACATCAATTTTTGATATTTCTACATCTACTTTTTTATCTTTAATTAGCTCATGACAGACTCAACTTATTCACTACGGGTAAATAAGTTGCCTTAACGGGTAATTTATTGAACATATGCTGATTTTGTAAATATATATTCTACTAGAATTTTTCTAGATATGTAGTATGCTCATTAGAGACAACCTTGTTTTCTAGATGTTATTTGATAATAAACAAAATTTTCTTAACTTATATTTTTATTCACTTATCAAAGGAGATTGTATGATTACTAACATGTTTACCCCTACTGATTACAAGAATTCTGGGTTTGATTTGGTGCATAGAACGTGGCGAAAAATTTCTGTGAGTACCACAGTGTTTGATGAAGATAAATTCATGCACTCCTTTTATAGAGGATATATGAATAGGCCTTCAATAAGAATCTCTAAACGTACCACTACAGTAGCAGATCCTTTGATAGATGTCCTACTTTCTTCTCGTGTGCCTAGCTTCACTAACTATGATATTAACTTAATTCGGTTTGGGCACAGACTCTCGATGGGAGCAGAAAATATTATTGGACTATTGCTAGAAGAGTATATCCATCAAAATATAATAGAATTAGGATGGTCGTGTTGCTGGGGAAACAGTATTAGTTCAGTTGATTTTTGTTCTAGTACAGGTTTGTTAATTCAGGTAAAAAATAAAAGTAATACTGAAAACAGTTCTAGTAATAAGATTAGAATGGGTACCGATATTAAAAAATGGTATCGAATGAAAGCCTCGACAGGAGAAACTTGTTGGGATGAACTGAACCATACAATTGGTGCTAAAGAGTTATTATCTGAACAAAAGTTTAGAGAATTTGTTACACTTACTGTCAAAAAGAATCCATCATTACTCTATCTTGATACACAAGAATTTGACTTAGTTTTCCCTAATAACTAAATAGTGATAAGTTCTTGTTTTCATCAATTTTTGAATTTTTTTTCTTCATGAGTTCTTTGAATGACCTCTCATCTGTATGTGTATATCGAGAATAAGGGAACCCGACAGGAGGCTTTTCAAAGGGGATATTTTGTAAGAGATGTACTAAATGCTTCCCTATTGCATATCCAAGACTTAGAGGGACGGCATTCCCTATCTGACGATATTTATCCTTTAAAGAACCAAAAAGTATCCAATCATCTGGAAATTCTTGTATTCGTTTATATTCAAGGATGCTTAGAGGCCTTTCTTCAACTGGATGGGCTAAATCAGTAGCAGGCATCGTAGGATCAGTAACTAGAGTCGGTGAAGGTTTATTCCAATCTAACCTTCTTAGAAAACCTGTCCTTCCTCCAGTAGTATAGAAAGTATTACCTAAAGCCTCTTTTTGAAGATCTAAAGGTAAGTGCTTCCAATACTCTCCTGATTTTAATAAGCGATAATATTTTAACCTTTTCTCTGGAAAAGTTAACGATTCCTGCTCGCTCTCCCTTAAATCAGAGATAACTTCTTTAAGAGTTCTCCATTTTGGCAGTCCAAAGTCTCCATGTTCACTGTGGGTAGGACTCAGATAAGGAACTTTTTGACCATCTCTCGAACAAAAAATAACAATTCTCTCTCGTTTTTGAGGAGATCCATAATTTGCAGAATTATAGAGGTTAAAGGTTACTGAGTACCCACCCTCCTCAAGTTGCCGAATAATATGAAGAAGGGCTCCACCTTTTTCTCTTTCTAGTAACATATCTTTATTGGTAAGAAAGTCCTCTTTTCGATATCCACTTTCAAAAGCAGCCGATAATAATCCTCTCACATTTTCTATAACTGCAAATTTAGGTCTTAAGGTTAAAATTCTATCTATAAACGTTAAAAAGACGTTACCCCTACTGTCATTAAAACTTTCTCGTTTACCGGCTGTACTAAAAGCCTGACATGGAGGGCCTCCAATAATTACATCAATATCTGTTTTGCTATCAAGCCCTGCAAATTCTCTGATTTGTTTTGGAGAATAATTATTAATATCCCCAATTAATCCTATTTCAGGTTTATTGAGAATTATACTTTTTCTCGTATTTGGTTCAATCTCAGAGGCAAGCAAGACAGAAATTCCTGCTTTTTCAATACCAAGGTCTAATCCCATTGCACCAGAGAAAAAACTTAAAGCAATAATGGGGGGATTTTCTTTAGATACTCTCTTCTGATCTGGAATATCTTTATAGAGTTGTATTTGGTATGTTTTGTTTGTTAAAATTGATGAGTCCACAATCCATGTTTTTCCCACCATTGTAGATGGAATGGTTCCTTTTTTTGCTAAGGTTCTCACATATTGGGGAGAATAATTAAAATGTTGAGCAACTTCTTCTATTGACAGGTACTGCTTTTTTTCTTCCATGAAGAAACTATAAAGCAGTACCTATGTAGTGTCAATATTTACTTTACATATGTGCTATTATTGCATCAGCAAAAGCACTTGTTGAAACTTCCGTAGAGCCTTCCATGAGGCGAGCAAAGTCATAGGTTACTTGTTTAGCACCAATAGCTTTTGTAACTCCTTCATCGATGAGAGTGGCAGCCTCGTTCCATCCCATATACTCAAGCATCATCACACCTGAGAGAATAACCGAAGATGGATTTACTTTATCGAGGTTGGCATATTTAGGAGCTGTTCCATGAGTTGCTTCAAAGACAGCGTTTCCTGTTGTGTAGTTAATATTAGCTCCTGGTGCAATTCCTATACCACCAACCTGAGCAGCAAGGGCGTCAGAAATATAATCTCCATTGAGGTTCATCGTTGCTATTACATCATATTCTTTAGGACGAGTGAGTATTTGTTGTAAGAATGCATCTGCAATTACATCTTTAATGAGAACTTTCCCTTCAGGTATGTTCCCATCAACTACATCATCCCAGGTCACAGTATATTGGCCAAATTCTTCTTTCGCTATTTCATAGCCCCACTCTCTAAATGCCCCTTCTGTATACTTCATAATGTTTCCCTTATGAACAAGAGTTACAGAGGCTCTTTTATGTTCTATTGCATATTTGATGGCAGCTCTGATGAGGCGTTTTGATCCAGACTCACTTGCAGGTTTAATCCCAATACCACTATCTTCTTTTATCTTCCAACCATACTCTGTAAAGAGGTGGTGAATTAGATCTTTGGTTTTCTTCTCTCCCTCTTTGAGTTCATAGCCAGCATAGACATCTTCAGTATTTTCTCTAAATACTACCATATCAATATCTTCAGGTCTCTTCACAGGAGAAGGAATCCCTAGATAATATTTAACTGGCCGTAAACAGACGTAGAGGTCAAGTTTTTGTCTAATTGTAACATTTAGGGATCTGAATCCTCCCCCTACAGGGGTTGTTAGGGGCCCTTTAATTCCAATAAGGTACTCTCTTAGGGCATCTTCACTCTCTTTAGGGAGCCACTGGCCAGTTGCATTAAAAGCTTTTTCTCCAGCAAGGATTTCTTTCCATATAATCTTTCTTTCACCATGATACGCTTTCTCAATCGCGCTATCAAATACTCTTACACTCGCCTTCCAGATATCGCTACCAATACCATCTCCTTCAATATAGGGAATAGTTGGAAAGGATGGGACGATAAGCCCTTCTTTTGACATGATTACTTTTTGTTCCATAATGGTGTGACTTCCTCATTTTCGTGATTAGTTTAAATGTACTCTATAATTGTAGCGAAAATTGCCTTTTCTGTTAATCCCCTAGTACTTACCTTGCTTCCCCTCAATAAAACTACTATTGTTCCTTTATGGCAAAGAATATTAGAGTAGTATGCGCGATTATTATAGATGATGATAAAAACATCTGCATTGCTAGGCGCTGTGATGAAGCCCTCTATGGGTTATGGGAATTTCCTGGTGGAAAGGTAGAAAAGTGTGAGAGTGATGAACAAGCTTTAATAAGAGAGATTAAAGAGGAACTTGAAGTCACCATAGAAATCAAAAACTTCTGTATGGAACATGTGTACTCTTTTCCTACAATTGACATCACTCTAGCCTCTTATCTGTGTAAAAGTAGTGAAAAAGTTACACACTCGCTTGTACACGAAAAAATTCTTTATCTCCCCATAGAAGCTTTAAAAAGCTATTCCTTCGCTCCTCCTGATATAAAAATCGTCGATTATATTATCAAGAATAGTAACAACTTATAATAGCCAATAAGTTGGATGGGTTGTTACGTTTGTTCATATACTGTAGAATAGCAGTTAGAAATACCTATTTTATTTAAAATATAGAAGGAGAAAGTATGCAAAAAGACTACAGAGAAATTCTAAAATCAAAGATGAGTGAAGAAAGCTACGGCAAAGTCGAAGCTTTAAAGAACCCTAAAATTGTTGATTTTATTGGATTTTTCGCAGAACACTGCGACCCGGCATCAATTTATGTATGTGATGATAGTGAGAAAGACGTCCAATATGTTCGTGATATGGCCCTTACAAAAGGGGAAGAACATCCATTAGCTAACTCTAAACAAACTATCCACTGGGACGGTTATGGAGACCAAGCTAGAGACAAGAAAAACACTCGTTTCATGGTATACAAAGAAAACCTAGAGAATATGTCGAGTATGAACTCTATTGAATACGAAGAAGGTTTAGCTGAAATCATGAATATTGCAAAAGGTAATATGAGTGGTAAAGACGCAGTAGTCCAATTCTTTAGTGAAGGACCAACAGAATCTGTATTTACAATTCCTTGTATTCAATTTACAGATAGCTGGTATGTTGCTCACAGTGAATTTATCCTTTATAGATCAGCTTATAACCACTTCCTAAAGATGAAAGAAGATGAAAAAGATGATTTCTTCCGCTTTATCCACAGTGCTGGTAAATTAGACGAAAGAGGATGCTCAGTTAACCTCGACAAACGTAGAATCTACATGGATACTCAAAACAACATTGTATATTCAATGAACGCTCAATATGCTGGTAACTCAGTTGGTCTTAAAAAACACAGCATGCGTCTTGCTATTAACAAAAGTGGTAAAGAAGGCTGGTTATGTGAACACATGTTTGTAATGGCAGCTGTAGATAATGATAAGAAAAGAAAAACCTATTTTGCTGGAGCATACCCATCAGCTTGTGGGAAAACTTCTACTGCTATGATTCCTGGCGAACAAATCGTAGGTGATGACATTGCTTATTTCAGAAATCTTAATGGTGAATTTAGAGCAGTTAACGTTGAATTTGGTATGTTTGGTATCATCAAAGATGTAAACGAACAAGATGACCCAGTAATCTATGAAAACCTTTTAAAGAACCAAGAAGTAATCTTCTCTAACATTCTTCGAGGCAAAGATATGAAACCATACTGGTTAGGTATGGGAGTAGACGCTCCAGATGAAGGGATGAACCATTTTGGTGAATGGAAGAAAGGGGTAACTGATTCAACTGGTAAAGAAGTTGGAGTTGCTCACGGAAATGCTCGTTATACCATGCGCTTAGACTACCTTGAAAACATTGACAAAGCAGGATTTGAAGCAAAAGACGGTGTAAAAATTGAAGGTGTCCTCTATGGTGGTCGTGATAGTGATATTACTGTCCCTGTTGAAGAAAGCCCAAACTGGAAAGATGGTATTTTATTAAAAGCTGCAACACTAGAGTCAGAAACCACAAGTGCTACTCTTGGTGCTGAAGGGGTAAGAACTCCTTCTCCTATGGCTAATATGGACTTTGTTTCATATCCACTAGGAAAATACACCATGAACAATATTGCTTTCGGTGAAGGGGTAAAAGATATCCCTAAAGTATTTAGCAATAACTACTTCATGAGAGGCAAAGATGGTAAGTTTATGACAAGTAAACTTGCAAAAAAAGTATGGTTACATTGGGCTGAAGGAAGAATTCATAATGAATATAAATCATTAGATACTCCTACTGGAAAAATCCCATTGTATGATGACCTCAAGGTACTCTTTAAAAAACACCTCAATGAAGATTTCAGTGAAGCTGATTATAACTACCTTTTCACATTCCGTTGTACTAAATGGATTGAAAAATTAGAAAGAGCCAAAAAGTTCTATGCTAAAATGGACAAAAATACTCCTCAAGAAATCTTTGATTATTGGGATGCTGCGATTGCTAAAATTAGTAAAGCACATGATACATATGGAGATGAAATACTCCCAGGAGCTTATAAAGGTTAATTCCTCTAAAGTTCTAGATGTTTAAAACAGGCTGTCTCAAATGAGGCAGCCTTTTCTTTTCAACATAGATTCCCAAGAAGTTCTTTTCTTCTTATTCTTATACTCTTATTTTTTTGTTTGATTCTTTGGTTTCAACTTTTTTTGAATAGCTTTTACAAAAGGATCTACATTCTCTAACTTCTCGACATGGAGTTCTTTTTCCCCTTTTAATATTCTAGAAAGGACAAATTTAGTAATATTTTTATGTTTATCGACCTCTATAACTCCTCCAAACCATCCTTTTTCTAATGCATGATTTAATAGAGTTGGGTTATAGTTTTTTGTATAGAACTTATCCTGTAACTCTTCACCAGTTCCACACATAAAAAGGGCTAATGGACGAGATAGTAATTCTTCATTTCTTAGTTTACAAAATTTTTTGACTGAAGAAGAGATTCTCGAAGCATATACCGCAGAACCTACGATAATGAGGTCATACTGTTCTAAGG
>SABI01000250.1 GCA_009929055.1 Spirochaetia bacterium
TCATATTAACGGGTTTACTATCTTGTTGTAATAGTTACTTTGTAAGAATGTATATACAAAAGCAATAGAATCTCTTCTTAGAGAGATGATTCATAGTAATGAGAATTTCATTATAAGTGAATAATGAGAGTACTCTTTGCTCATTTTGGATGTATTCCTACAGAGGAGAGGATATCTGCATCTCTATGAGTAGAGGGAAGGTACCCTTTCTCTACTAAGTCTTCAATATATTTTTTGTTATAAAAGAAAGGAAACGCTAGCCAAGCAACTCCTGCTGTGAAAAAATCGGCAATAACCATAATAGCAAGCCATTTCCAATCCCCTCTAAATATTGGGACGAAAAAGGAGAAAAAAAGAGTTGTCCATGAAAACCCAACTGGGCATTCTTTTATTATTCCACTAGGGTGCTCTAACTTAGCTGTCATATTTATCTCCTTAAAAAGGCTCCCTATTAGAGTACCACAATCTATTATAGATGACACACCTATTTTTATGTTAATTGAAAAAAACAGAGGGCGCTGCAACACAACACCCTCCATCTGATATATACCTATTTAAAAAATAGTTCTATTTATTTAATTCTCTCTTTTGCATCTGCTAAGAGTTCAGCTAATTTTGCTGAAGGGTCGGCAAACTTTGATAAGAAGATCATTGCAGCAATGATGTAAGGTTTGAAAGAAGCTTCTTTGTAAAGAGGCACTCTGTATCTATCGAAGACACTAGCAGCTACTTCTCCTTGCTTACAACTTACTCCTGTAATATCTGCAGGTAAACAGTGCATGTAAAGAGCTTTTCCTTGTTTGGTGGTCTTCATCAATTCTTCAGTACATTCCCAATCCTTGAACTGTGCATTATTTAAAAGGCAGCGTTGTTCAAGTTCTTTGAGGTCATCAAATCGGCCTTCACTTACCATATCTGTTCTCTCTTGCATAACTGCAAAAGGGGCCCATGATTTAGGATAAACAATGTCTGCATCTTTGAAAGCTTCTGCCATGGTGTTTACTCTCTTGAAAGAACCACCTGAATGTTTAGCATTCTCAAGGGCTACTTCTTCCACTTCACTCATGACATTATAGCCTTCTGGGTGGGCAAGAACTACGTCCATACCAAACCTTGTAAAGAGGCCAATAATTCCTTGTGGAACTGAAAGAGGTTTTCCGTAACTAGGAGAATATGCCCAAGTCATGGCAATCTTTTTACCTTTGAGGTTTTCTACTCCACCGAACTCGTTAATTACATGAAGCATATCTGCCATAGATTGAGTTGGGTGGTCGATGTCACATTGGAGGTTTACAAGGGTAGGACGTTGTTCAAGAACACCATCTTCAAATCCTTCTTGAACAGAAGCAGCTACTTCTTTCATGTAGGTGTGCCCTTTGCCAATATACATATCATCTCGAATACCAATAACATCGGCCATGAAAGAGACCATGTTAGCGGTTTCTCGAACTGTTTCACCGTGGGCTATTTGTGAGGTTTTTTCATCAAGGTCTTGTACTTCGAGTCCTAGCATGTTACATGCACTCGCAAAACTAAAACGTGTTCTTGTTGAGTTATCTCTGAAAATAGAGATTCCAAGTCCGCTATCAAATACTTTGCTTGAAATATTATTTTCTCGCATTGAACGTAAGATTTCTGCTACTTTAAAAGTTGCTGCGATTTCGTCATCACTTTCTTTCCAGGTGTGTAGGAAATCGTTAAGATACATGTTTTTTGTTTCTAGTTTTTTTAACTCATCAATCATATTCTTGATGGTCTTGGTGTCTTTCATAAAGCCTCCAGTGTAATAGTTTCCTCATAAGGATGAGATATTTTCGAGTATAGCATGAGGTTATGTAGTTGTCTAGTTATTTTGTTGCGTTTTGTTGCATTAAAAGATTCTTGAAGGATTTAGCCTAAAAATATAATTTGTGATAATTTTTTCTATTCTTGTATTGCATTTTATCACTCACTGAACGAATTAGGACGCTAGGCTTTTTGTCTCGATACATAACAAAAATAAAACAATGTTTTATACTATTTGTTTGTCGTTTTTCCTACTAGGGAAATATTCTAATTAATATGCTTCATTTAGTGATTATTAATTCAAGCTTTGATCAAGCCTTTTGTTTTGGAAGAAATCAATGAACGCCAGGAAAGACTTGAATAGTTACAATCGTCTCTCCCTTAAGGTATCTTGTGATAATAGCGCTCAATCAGGTGAGAATAATCATCAACTCGCTCTTTGAATTCTAATATTTTCGATTTCGGGGGCTGGTATTTCATGAAACTCCCCTTATCAGATAATATCGGATAATATCAGACATTGTCGGATAGTGTCGGATAGTGTCGGATAGCATAAGAAGAATCAACATGCCTAAGAACATACATGTTTTACAATAGAGAGGAGTAGTTCTCCTCTCTATTGTTAGTCTTTTTTATGAAATTTTTCCTAGTTCTTTTAAAATCTTTTCACTAGTAAATGGCCAGCTTCTCATCCAGACCCCTACTGCATCATGTATTGCATTCGCAATAGCAGGGGCAGCTCCATTAGTAGCTATTTCACTAATAGATTTAGCTCCATAAGGGCCAAACTCATCATCTTCATCAATTAATACCATCTTAAAGTCATCTGGAATTTCACTTGTCATTGGAACTCCATAAGTGGTGAAGTCTGGTGTTAAACATACTCCATCTTTATCTAAGATCATATCTTCATACAATGAATGGCCTATACTCTTTAAGCAAGCTCCATACATTTGACATAAAGCAAGCTCTGGGTTGATAGGAGTTCCGGCATCTTGTAAGCCATAGAATTTTTGAACTTTTATTTCACCAGTTCTAATATTTACAGCAACTTGGGCAAAGTGGGCTCCATAAGGAATAGCTGCATCATTTGTTACAAATGAGCCATATCCTATAAGTTGACCTCGTCCTACTCCAGTAAGGGCATCATGGGAGAGAGTTCCATAGGTGAGCTCTTTCTTTGTCTTGGTACTTACTACTTTTCCAGGAGCTACAAGGGTAAGATCTTCCACCTTCTCATTCATTTGGAGGGAAGCTTCTTTCAAGATTTTCTCTTTGAGGTTGTTTGCTGCTTTTAGGGATGCATTTGCACTAAAGTAGGTGCCACTTGAAGCATAAGCTCCTGTGTCAAACATAGTGTTATCTGTATCACCGGAGATAATTGAAACTAAGTCCATTGGAACTTTCATCACTTCACTGACACATTTTACACTAATAGTGTCGAGTCCTGTTCCTAAGTCACTTCCTCCGCTATGGATCATGAAGGTCCCATCTGTATTAAGGACAACATCACATGTTGAGTGATCAAGTCCAGGCAAACCAGAGCCTTGTTGGATCATGGCAAATCCTTTTCCGATGTGCCATTCACTATCTTCACTTCTCTCTTTTACACCCCAGTTAATCATCTTAGCCCCAACATTGAGAGATTGTTCGAGTCCACAGCTTCCCACAGGAACTACTGTTCCCTCTCTTCCTTCTCCTAAACTCTTTAGAATCTCTAACATATAGCCCCGTTCAACTCTATTTTTGTGTGCCATTTCAAGGGGATCTATCTGTAATTCATTGGCCATTTCTCCTAAAGCAGTCATGAGGGCATACGAGCCTTTGGGGGCACCATATCCTTGATAAGCTCCTGTTGGAGGGATGTTAG
>SABI01000251.1 GCA_009929055.1 Spirochaetia bacterium
GTTACTTTAATTCGGGTATCTATTGTATCAGCTATTCGGTCAATAAGAGGAATAAGGAGAGTGAGACCGGGGCCATGGACCTTCTTGAACTTTCCTAACCTAAGAATAACAACTTTATCCCATTGTAATATAAGTTGAATACTCGAGGCGATAATAAGACCAATAGTTCCACTTAAAGCTAGAATTGGGTAGAGCCCTCCAAAGAGACCAATCATGAGAAGCCAAGAAATGATTGATAAATTGATAACACTTATCCAAGAAGGGACAATAGCCACAAGAGATGCTAGGATGATGAGTACCAAAGAGTAGAGAATAATCATTTGAATGTTCCCAAAAGAGCCCTTGGATAGTTCAAAAAAGAGACCTAGTCCTAGTGAAATAGCATAGATAAAGAAGGAAATTGCAGAAAAAGTAAAATCTTTTTTTATGGTGAATTGTTGTACGTTTTTAATTCGATCAAATTTTTTGGTAAAGAAACTCATTTTTTTTCTCCTTTTGTCAGAGGTCTTTCTCTTAATAATTCATTAATATGATTTGATAGGTCTGTAAGAGTGAACCCATAACTAAAAGCATGAGAGATGAAGGTTCGAGTGATTTCACTTAATATTCTCTCTCTCTTCATCGTATCCACTTCACTTTCTCTCTCTTTTATATAGGTGCCTGAACCTTGTTGTGTCTCTACAAGGCCTCGAATTTCCATTTCGCTATACGCTCTAGCTACTGTATTGGGATTAATCTTTAACTCGACGGCAAGAGAGCGGACGGTAGGCAGTTTGTCTCCTGACTTTAGTCGTTCATCTGCGATACCCAGTTCAACTTGGTGGATAATTTGTTTATAGAAAGGGACTCCACTTTTGGTGTCTAAAGAGAAGAGTGTCTGATTTTTTTCGTTATATTGTACCATTTCATCCTCTTTGCTAGCATATTGTACTAGTACATTAGTACAATGTCAATAAAATGTGTAGCTATTTTACTATATAAAATTATCTTCTAAACTACATTTGATTAGCTTATTGATGGGCAAGAGCACTCGGGATATCTACCTTAAGTGCTCGACGAGTAGGGATGTATGCCACAATCATTGAGAGAACGATGCCGCTAAAGAGGCTCGTAAGAATAGTTTTTATACTCCACATTCCTCTCATAACTGCAGAAATTCTGTACCCGACATCCATATCTCGAATCATGAAGTCTACATTTATCCCATATTTAACAAGGAAATAGTTAGTAATTGAACCAAGAAGTATTCCAATGATTGCACCAAGTAATCCTATTCCCCCAGCTTCGAAGATGAATAAAAGTTGTATTGAAGAGTCTTTCATTCCAAGGGCTCTCATCATGCCAATCTCTCTCATTCGCTCATACATTGCCATAAGCATCGTGTTAGAAATTCCAACAGCTGCTATGATAAATACCAAGAAAAGGAATACTCCTGAACTACCTCTTTCTGCTTCAATTGTCGCAACAAAATCATGGGCAAGTTCTTTGTAGTCCATAATTGTGTACGAGGTAGAGTCGAGGTTGAGAATCTCTTTTATCTGAACAATTTCTTTATCAATAGTAGCTGACTCCTTGAGGGCTATGTTTATTTCAGTAGCTGTGTTTTCAAAAGCAAGATATTCACTAGCTGTATCGAAGGGCATCATTAAGAGCGTTCTGTTTACATTAGGATTAGGACAATTAATGATTCCAACAATTTCAAGGTCCATTGCTTCATAAAAGCCCCCATTTCCTCGAGTCACTAATGTAATGTATGAGCCTATCTTTGCCCCAATATCTTCTGCAAACCATGAGCCAATATTTATTTCATTGGTTCCAGGTGAAATATATCTCCCCTCTAGTAATGTACCCTCAAACCTAAAGACATTATTGTCTGTTAGTGGATCTATAGCATTCACCACAACACTTATATTGCCTTCTTCTTTGAAGTCAATATTGTTGAGAATCATATCTGCACTAAAGGTCGTTCTTTTTGTGGCGGCAATTCCTTCACTTGCTAATTTTTCTATTATTGCTTCAGGATTCTCTATGGAAAAATTGAGTGGTTTCATTAATCTATCTTCCCAATAATCTTCATGCATAATTCTCATACTGCTTGTTTCATACCATTTAAGGTTCCTTACCGATTCCTCTTCGGCTCCCATTAATAGGGAGTCAACAAGAATAAACATCATCAGTCCAATAGCGATTGCACTACTTGTAATAATAGTTCTTCTTTTATATCGAGTGAGGTTTTTTAATGCAAGAATAATAATAAATTTCACTTATCTCCCCTTTTATTGAGAGTGATGAGCCCTTCATAGAGGGATAGAATATAAGAGAATTGTACTAATACATTAGTACATTGTCAACATCATTGATTTCTTCTTCATATAGGTGATACATTCATTACTATATGAGTAGCAAAGTGAAAAGGCCAATGAGCCCAAGCAGATACCTTTTTATAGGATTCTTTACCACTATTTTATTAGGTTCTCTTTTGCTTAGTCTTCCTGTTTCACATAATAGTGGAGTTCCTTTTCCATATATTGACGCCCTTTTTACTTCAGTAAGTGCTGTGTGTGTAACAGGGCTAAGTACTGTCGATATTGCCCAAACCCTCACCATTTTTGGTCGAGTTGTCCTTGCCATTCTTATTATGATAGGGGGAATAGGGGTTGCTGGTATGATTATCTCAATCGCCCTTTTCTTAGGGTTGCGTGTTGGAATTTCCCAAAGTTCAATTATTAGTGAGTCTTACAACCTAGGTTCTCTTAAAGGGACGCTAAAAGTATTAAAAGTAGTTGTTTTTACTTCTCTTACGTTCCAAATTCTTGGTGCAGCTCTCTTTTTTCCCCTCTTTTTACAAACTTTTTCTCCAATTCAAAGTCTAGGTCACAGCTTATTTCATTCAATTAGTTCATTTAATAATGCAGGTTTTGACCTTATGGGTAATTTTGTCTCTCTTAATCCCTATAGAGAGAATATTGGATTCCAACTCATTACTATGACTCTTATTGTAATTGGGGGGCTTGGTTTCTTTGTGATCGCAGATATGCTCCACACTCGTTTTAAGTGGAAAGGCACCACGATGCATACAAAGATGGTATTAAGTGCAACTTTTCTCCTTATAGTGGTAGGAGCTCTCTCATTTTACCTCTTTAGTGATAAAAGTGTCATAGATTCTCTCTTTTTAAGCATAACTAGTCGTACTGCAGGATTTTCTACCTTTGATATCACTTTGCTCTACCAAGTTGAACTCTGGGTTCTTATCCTATTGATGTTTATAGGGGCTTCTCCAGGATCTACTGGTGGTGGGGTGAAAACTACAACAATGTTTACCGTCTTATTAAGTTTGTTTCCTTTACAAAAGAAAAAAGATGTTGCTATCTTTTCTCGTCGCATAAGTAATGAGAGTGTTTTAAAAGCATATCAAGTATGTATGTTAGGGATTTTCACTGTCATCACCACAACATTTGTTATGTTGGTATGTGAGCAAGGAAAGTATGAGACTATTAGTTTATTTTTTGAAAGCGTCTCCGCTTTTGCTACAGTTGGGTTATCGACAGGGATTACAACTACCCTTACTTCAGTCTCTAAAATTGCCCTAATGATAGCAATGTTTATTGGTAGAGTAGGGCCAATCACAATAGCTTCGAGTTTTACAAAGAAA
>SABI01000252.1 GCA_009929055.1 Spirochaetia bacterium
GAGTTCATTTACCTAACATCCTCTCTACTAAATAGTACAGATATTTCCCTTTAATAGGAGAGAGCCTCTTCATTGCTACATAAAGATGAACTGTCGAAAGAAAATCCTCATTGAGAATAGATTATCGACTACCTCAACACGGAATGAACACATTATTGAAAATAACAGAATATGAAACAAAGATTCTATTACAACAGGAGAGCTTCTTGGTAAAGAACCTATTCAAAAGATATCTACGATTTTAGGAGACAACCGGCTCTTATTCTTGCTTTCATAATCAACATGCATCAGACTTTAGAGTCGTGTTAAAGAATATGAATTATTCTTCTATCTCACTTACAACGCAAAATAACATGCAAGATACCCAACAAGATACCCAACAAGAAAACCAACAAGTTAGTATCCAAGAAAAGATACTCCGGTTTTGCTCAATACCACGAGGAAGAAAAGAGATTACAGAACATTGTGGCTATAAGGATATGAGACATTTTTCTGCACAATTCCTGAAACCGCTACTAGAATCTGGAAAATTGCAGATGACTATACCAAATAAACCCAACAGCAAAAATCAAAAATATATAGCAACTCAAAACACATAGAGCGCCTCTCTTCTACAACTAAGAAATCTTACTGTACCTCAATTCTCATTGATTGAAAAAGAAAAGGAGATTTGGATTTTATAGAATCGAGGAATTGTTTCGAGTAGGAAAAACTAAAAGACCTCTACCGAAACCTTCATATAAAGAAAAAAGCTTTAAACTAGCATTATATTAACACCCACATACATAGATAGTGGGATATAATAGCTACACTATAGAGAGAGATAATCAAGTAACATTGATGAAAGAACCAAGAATGAGTACTCTCATATTAATCCTGAGAGGTAAAGAATAACAGAACGAGAGCAAAGAGGTAAAGAGTTTGAATATTATAGGTTTTAGTGGAAGTCCTCGTAAGGGTGGTAACACAAGCACTCTTATGAAAGAGATGTTAAAAGGAGCTCAAGAAGAAGAGATAGAAGTAACATATATACATCTTCCTTCTTATCATATCCAAGGGTGCATTGGATGTGAAAAGTGCCGTAAAGATAAAACCTGCACCCAGTTCTTAGATGGAATGCATCTCTTATATCCTTTAATAGAAAAAGCAGATGGAATCATTCTCGGATCTCCCACCTACAACTACACCATGACCCCAATTATGAAAGCTTTCATAGATAGACTCTATCCCTACTTCGACTTCACAGAAGAGCGCCCAGGCTCCTACACTTCAAGACTAGCAAAACTAGGAAAGAGAGCCTTAATCTTTGGAGTGTGTGAACAACTAGATGAAAAAGAGATGTATTACAATGTGAATGTGATGAAACAAGCTATACATGTTGTAGGATATGAAATAGAAGATTCTCTCTTCTTCACAGGACACTTCAAAGCTAATAGCGCCTCACATGATGAAAAAGATCTCTTAAGAGCTTATGAAGCAGGTAAGTCTTTTGCCCAATCCCTTAAAGATTGAGTACATAAGAATAGATTTCTTAAAGAAGCTACAATCGTTGATCTTTTTCACACAAGAGCCAATACATCACATAAACTTCTCTTTCGTCTGTATGAAGAGAAATAATCTCTCTTATTAAAATTTCTATTCCCTTCTCGTTGCGTCTCGTATCAAACATATTTCAAAGCGAGGTGTCACAAGAGCAGAGTCATATATAGGGGGAGATAGATAATACCTTCTTCCTCCTTCACATCGCTTGTATGCAGCACATAGGGAGTGTGCAGTTGCTGTCCATACTTTGTTCTGAACTTTTTCAACGAACTCAACGTGTAATGCTTGCCCGATTTTACCTCAATTGGAGAAATGTTGTGCCTGTTGCTAATCTTGCTCTTAGCAATCAGGAAATCGATTTCCATACGAGAGGCCGCATCCTCACGGGATGAATTGGAATAGAAATAGAGCTTATGACCGCTTGCTACCAACATCTGTGCCACAATATTTTCCATGATCATTCCTAGATTGGTCTCCAGCTTGTCAAAGAGAATCTTTTTGTAGATTTCTTCACTCACAATACCATTTTCGTCGAAGGCGTGACTGATAAGAAGTCCCGTATCTGCCACATAGCATTTGAGCGTCAAGCGGTCCATGTTGAGCCTCAATCCAAGATCTGGCGCGCTGGAGTTATAACACATGTTTGAGATCATAGCATCACCTAGCCAGAATAGTGCGTCTTCATAATCCCGCATGCGTGCTTCTTTTTTTAATGACGACAGTTTGAATTTTGTATCATGCTTTTGAAGTTGTGAAGGAATATCGTCGAAGATTTGTCTGGCCTTCATCTCATAGCCTTTGGCATGCTTCACAATATCAGCTCGGTAGAGTGTTAGAATATCCCGTTTCACCCGATCCACCCTAGCAAAGTCATGGGTCTTCACGTATGCTTCAACTGCTTGGGGCATTCCTCCCACAATGAGATACTGCCTGAAATAGTCCATGGCTTTTCGATGAAGAGCTTGTCCCAACGGTTTCGTATCTTTGAAACATTTCCTGATGAGATCCATCAGTGTATCATGTCCAAGAGCCCATAGGAATTCCTCAAAATCAAAAGGATACATACTGAGATGACGTTCTTCTGATGGAATGACAATATCCGCTACATGCTTCTTAATGCTCATAAGGGAACCTGTTTCGATATAGTCATAACGACCATCAGCTACAAGATACTTGATAGCCGCCCGTGCTCTTGGAAAGAGTTGTACCTCATCGAGGATAATCAGTGTTTCCCGTTCATGCAGTTGTACATTATAGTAATTTGAAAGGTACATAAAGAATATATCCAAGTCTTCTAGGTAGGTGATGAAAAGGTCCGTGACCTCTTTGTTGACACGGTTGAAGTCGATCATGATATAGGTTTTGTATTCAGCCTTCGCAAATTCTTCAACAATATAACTTTTGCCTGCACGACGAGCCCCATCGATTAGCAATGCCGTCTGTCCGTCTTCTTCCCGTTTCCATTTCACCATATCTGCATATATTTTTCTTTTCATTGTATGACCCTCCCCATTCCACGTTTCAAGGAATTTCATCTCTATCTTAACACACATATTCAAGATTTTAAAGAGAAGTGTTTATACACGTTTTCAATGTTTTTAGAAATCATTCCTACTCTAGAATATTTTGTAGACAAACCACTCTAGATTATTTCTGCTCTGTCACTCCAGAATAAATTTCAAATTGATAGTAATAGGCTGTGATGAGATGACAATGGAGAAAAAAACCTTGGTGCGATATTCAAATGTATAGCTATAAACAGAAAGCAGCTCTATCTGGCTGATTGTATCCGCTTCAAGGGTGGTTAAGGTTATGTATTTAAAGTAATAGCAACTTCTTCTAGTTTAGAGAAATCAGCAATCGGAAATCGGAGAAGAGAAAAAATCTGATTAGCTATTTTTATGTGATACATCAATCGTTATTGAGGGCTATCTTGAAATAACATTCATAAATTGTTCTTCTTATTTCAAAATAAATTGACAAGTTGGCTAAAACCAAGAGAAATAGTAAGGTACTACATAAATATTCTATAAGAGTGTCTGTATAATTTATTACTAGGTAATGTACTAGACCCATTTTTGTGCCTTCAGAGGTGAAAACTC
>SABI01000253.1 GCA_009929055.1 Spirochaetia bacterium
GAATATTATCGATGCAAAGCAAAGCTCAAGAAGAACAATTTTTACTTTATCATGAGATTTCTGAGAAATCTAATCGTCGTTGGCATGATCTTCGTCATACTACCCAAATAATGGTAGATTTGTTAGAACAAGGCAATACTGAAGTAGCCATTGAATATTTAAAAGATTCTTTTAATATGCCTAGTGTAGAAAAGGAGGAATACTGTCACCACTTTGCGGTAAATAGTATGATGTGCCTCTGGGCAGAGAGATGTAGAAAAGAAGATATTTCGCTGGAGATTTCACTTAGAGTTCCACAAGAATTAGAAATTGAACCAATGGAATTATCAGCATTGTTTTCTAATGCAATAGAAAATGCCTATGATTCTTGTCTCCTTATTCCAAAAAATAGAGGTCGATTCATAAAAGTTGAGTCTCAATATAACAGTAAGAGGCTTGCAATTGGTGTTACTAATAGCTGTAATGACGATGTGAAATTTGAAGAGGGGTTGCCTCTCAGTTCGAAAGAGGGTGGTGGCATAGGGACAAGAAGTATGATCTATACAGTGAAACGCTTTCATGGAGCATATACCTTTGAAACTTACGATGGCCTTTTCTTTACACGATTGGTTCTTAACGTATAATCTCTATTACCTTGAAAAATGTAACATGTTACAAATAATGCCATAAGAATTACCAATTATGCCAAACTTATTGTTTTATAATAAACGGTAATGTATACATATAGAAGTAATAATCAGTTTTACTCATCAATTAACTCATCACACTTATTACATATTTTTACTATATGTTCATCAATTATGGTTGAACAACGAAATTATAGGGGGATATTATGAAAAAAAGTGGGCGTTTACTCGTTCTATTATTGGCTCTTTCGTCATTAGCTTTAGTGCTATCATGTCAAAGTTCATCTTCATTAAAATCAGTTGATCAAGGTCTCAACCCATTCGATAATGGCACTAGTGAAAGAAACATGATTGTAGTAATGAGCGATATGCACCTTGGTGCAGACCTCTCCTATGCTGAGTGTAAAGAGAACCTTAAACCGTTAGAGAATTTACTCTTAGAGATAAAAGCATCTCCATCAGTAAAAGAACTTGTTATTGCAGGAGATTTACTAGATGAATGGTTCGTTCCAGCTCCAGTTGACACCTACCAAGGTAGTGACCAAGCAGATTTTGTAAGACGCATTGCACTCGCTAATAAAGGGGTAATTGATGCTTTTAATAGTATCATTAATGAAAAAAAGATTCTTGTCACTTATGTTCCTGGAAACCACGACTTAACAGTAACAGAATCGAGTGTTGAATTAATTCTTCCTGGCATACATCAACAGCGTGACAAGGAGCAGGGCTTAGGAACATACTCTCCTGTTGGTTATCCTTCTATAGCTATAGAGCATGGGCACCGCTATAATTTCTTCTGTGCACCAGACCCAATCTCTAACCAAGATATTGCCCCTGGAACAATATCCCCTCCAGGATACTTTTTCACAAGAATAGCAGCTCTTCATGTCCTGCAAGGTTCCCCTGAACTCACAGATACTCTCCCTGTTATTACCCCTAGCGCCTCGAGTAGCGAAAGTCAGAAATTGTTATATGCATATTCTAAAATATGGGAATGGGCTATTAATTATCTTACAGTAGAGAATAAGTTTGATGAGGATTTTATTGTCACAAACGTTGATGGATTTACTGGCAATTATTCAATTAATGACCTCTTACCCTACCAATCAGTTGCAGGTGGCGTAATTGATGTCAATTTGTTTAAAGGAATTCAAGATTCTTGGTATCAAAGACAAGCCCTCAATAGAGTTCCTGTTCCAATCCCTACCATCCGAGCTATTACAACCTCTGCTTCTGAAGATGAATTAGCTCAACAAGCTAAAATTCAGTATTTTGAAAACCCAAATTCAGATGTGAGAATTGTTGTGTTTGGCCATACTCATGTAGCTAAAATGGAATCTTCTTTAGACCATAGGGGCTTAAAGTCAATTTATGCTAACTCTGGCACATGGATCGACCATAATACGATTTCTCCTACAAAGATGGAATTTGTAGTAATTACTCCTCAAAGCAAGGATCCTTCTAGCGAAACGACTGTGAAACTTTACAATTATAATGATGAAGTTGTGAGTGAAATAGCTGTTGATTCTTTAAGGTTATAATCCTTACCCTCTATTCATACCCAACTATTTCAAAGATTATTTTGAAATAGTTGGGATTGATATACTTTGCACCTTAAGAATAAATTTTAATTAGATTGTTTGAGAGAGATTTTCTATGTAGTGAGGAGTATGTTTTTCTCGATAATCTTCTAAAAGTTCTAAGATTAATTCATGCCCTTGTTCATTCGGATGAATTCCATCTTCACAAATTAAAGAGCCACAATCTTTTCGTTTAAGAAATCCACTACGAATGTCGATAAGACGAGTGCTAGTCTCTAGTGCAATTTTTGCTATTTGGAGAGAGTATAGTTCTTGAAAACGCTCAATTGCTTTTATATCAGTTAGCCAAGAGAGAATGTTCTTTCTGTTTAACCCATCCCTACAGATATGTGACAGATAACGTTCTGCGTCAATAGGGGGGAGGGTTGTAAGTAATGGTTTAATACCACGATCAATAAGTAGTGAAATCATAGACTTAAGTGTTTCATTAAACTCATCTAATGGAGTTTTAGGTTGATGGTCTTCTGTTGGCTTTAAAGCAACTTCCTGCCAAAGGAAATCACAGTCGTTTCCTCCAAACTCTAATAAGACATAATCACAAGTAAGTCCTTTTGTTAATGCCCTTTGAAGTAATTGCATTCCCTTCCCAATTGTGCATCCAAAGATGGTACTATTTATAATTTCTAAACCTAATCTGGAACCAAAATCATTTACAGCCTCTACTGGAAGCATCCTGTATCGGTTATCGCTCTCATTATAAACTACTCGCTTCATAATTGAATCGCCAAATATTCTTACTGTTTCCATAATCACGGTCTCCCTATAAGTTAATGATATTACAAGGATTATCGATTAAGAAATGGGGTATGTTAACTAAATGCATCATCTAGTTGTAGTGTTATAAGACTAGTTAATTATTACTAATATAAAAACAGGAATATTTTCTTTCATAAAATAAGTAAAGATAGGTAGATTTAAAAAAATTACCTATTTATGCGTATAAGGAGAGATATTATACGGATAAAGGATGATTAAAACGGAAAAAAATTAAATTAGTGAAAGTGCTAGGACTTTTTTCAAATTTCTCAATAACACACCCTTACATAGCGGACAAACATTCCTTTATTCACAGTACACCGCTGTGTAATGGTGAAGCCTGCTAAAGTGATATCTTCATCCATATCTACGCTTGTGATGATTACAAGCTTATGAGTAATTTTCCTAGAAGAATTAATGATATCCTTCTGTTGTTGATGGGTAATGGAGGTAAATAGACCATAGGGTAAATCAATTATTGCTACATCATATATTTCATTTATCTCATGCAGATTCCCTTTTACAATACAATTAGCATAACCAAAATAGGCTATATTAGCTTTTGCTTGTCTTGCAATCATCCAATTAATTTCATATCCAATTATACTAATATTTAAAGAAAGTGCTTCAAGTACTAC
>SABI01000254.1 GCA_009929055.1 Spirochaetia bacterium
GATAGAGCTTTAATTATCACAAGAGAAAACTTATCTGTTTTCCTGAACTGTAATCTCTTATTTTGGAGATTAAGGTGTCGTTTATACATCTCATTCTCCTTCTTAAGCAAAAGCATGGAGAAAATGAGATTTCTCTTTTTCTGAAAATAGTATTGCAGATTGCATTGAGTAGAGATCGAAGAAATTTGAACATGATGTTTTATATCCATTATGAATAATTGTGTACATTTTCCATATTGCAGTTGAGTTATGCTGCCGGATGAATAAAAATAACCTACTGGGACAAATACAAATAAAATATTAAAAAGTTCACCAATATTATACTTAACTCTAAAGAGGAGTTTGAGGCTAGTTTTATCCAATATAGCATGTTCTGATTAATTCAAAACATACCTTTTTATAACACTCTATATCCCTTTGTATGATGGTACTGTTTTTATTGGGAATTATTTTACCACTCTATATAGTTCTAATATGCTATTTTTGTCGACACATGCGTTACCAGCAATAAAGATCAAGTGTTAGAAACGAGATATTATGTATCATGTGGCTAGAGGAGTAACTAACGAGCCCTTAAGCTTTGTTACCCCTTTTGTGTATCACCACACCAAGGATGAATAGTACAACTCCTCCTACCAGAAAGAGAATCGGCATTAGGGTCATCTCAGAGAAGGTGAAGGTTACTATACTCTGTAATGTAGAAGTACTGATTGGCAGTGATTCAAGGTTAGCTCCTGTAAGATTCTCGGTTCTCGAGAGATTTGAGAAGAAATTAGTTAAGCTAAGAAAAATACCACCAGTCAAAAGAATACTTATTCCAAACCATTGTAAGCCTTTACCAACTTTCCAGAACAGCATGCAAAGTACGAGGAATACTATGATGATAGCCCAAGAGAGAGGGCCGAACACAGTATTCATAATTTCAAGATAGGTAGTACCCGTAGCTAAGACCCCTGGAGCCATAGTATCTACTGCATCGGCAATTACAAAAGATTCAGGCAATCCCAATTCACCCACTATCTGATCTGCAATCATCGGGATATAAGCGCGAGGAGCCCCGAATATTGCGATCAATTCTCCATCAGAAAATTCCTCGAGGCTAGTAGCAATGTTTTGTTTTATATCATCAAGTTTACTCTTTAGATTAATAACTGAACCAAGGGAGGCTTTCTCGCCGTTTAATAGACTCACTACATCATCAGTAACCATCACAGCTTGTACTTCAATCCATTCTTCATCCAACGCATCAGTTATTGCTTTAGAGATGAGTTCTACTTGTGAATCCACCGCAGCTTTCTTCATAGGGTCAGTAACAGGACTACCACCGGTCAATCCATCACGTACGATTGGGGGAATCATCTCTGAGAGTTGTCCATGTACAATTGTGGATATTTCATAATCACCTACTACTGAGTGATAATATTGTTGGTCTAGCAAAGTATTGTTGATACCACGGTACGTCATAAATCCTATTCCATAAACGATGAACACAATTGTGAGAAGTATCAGAACGATAAGTTTAATTGTTTTCACAAGATTTCTCCTTCTAATTAGAATATTCACTCATCCCATCATTTGAATAATGAAAGTCAGTTCGAGTGTAGATGTCAATTTCATTATAGGGCGAGTTGGGTAGCCCCACAAGTTAAAAAAAATGAAGAGGAGTTTGCGTGACTAGTACAATAAAAATCTGTTAAATATAGAAAAGATTAAATCTTCTATATGAGCAAGGAGAGAGGTATAAGAGATGATTAAGTGGTACACTCCATTTTGGAACATACCACATAGCATGACCCCCCAAATAATAATAAGAACTTTGCCTATAATAACCTTATATTGTAGTATACTAATAACAAGAAATATTAACCTATTAGGAGATTTTATGCAGTTTAGATATGAAAAAGGTGGAGAAGTAGAAATTGTCGTAGTAAAAGAGGGAGAAGCTACTATACCTAAAGGGCAAAAACTCTTCTCCTACCTTAAAGAGAAAGAACTCTTTAAGGGAGAATTAGGTGAAGTTTATTTTGATTTCTCAATGGAAGGTGAACACCTCCTCTTTGTGGGATTAGGAAAAGAGAAGCATATATGTGCTCACTCACTAAGAACAGCCTTTTTCCAGGCAGGAAAAGAGTTGATGAAACACAAAATAGAGAGTGTTGGCTGTGGATTACCACGTGTTGAGGAAATCCCCTTCAATCTAGTTACCGCATCCATTGTCGAAGGGCTATTACAATCAGAATATGCCTTTGAAAAGCACCTAAAAGTGAAAAAGGTAACTCCTTGTATAAAAGAAGTCTTCCTAGACATCGATGAATCAAAAAAAGAAGAAGCCTCCCTTGTAATCAAAGAGACAGAAAACTTAATAGATGGAATCTTCTTAGCAAGAGATCTAGTAAATGAACGAGCCATTACTATGTATCCTGAAGTTCTTGCAACTCTAGCCAAAGAAAACTTAGAAAAACTAGGGATAAAAGTAGAGATCTTTGATGAAAAGAAAATCAAAGAACTACACATGGAGTCCTTCCTCGCAGTTGCAAAAGGATCTGATAAAGAACCAAAATTCATAATCATGAGCTATACAGGAGATTCTGACTCTCAAGAAAAAATTGCTTTAGTAGGAAAAGGAATCACCTACGATAGTGGTGGATATTCAATAAAACCAACCTCCGGGATGGAGACCATGCATAGCGACATGGCAGGCTCTGCTACAGTCATTGGCACCATGATGAGTATTGCCAAATCCAAATTAAAAAAGAATGTAGTTGGTATAGTAGCAGCTTGTGAAAACCTCATCTCCGGTAAAGCATATAAACCTGGCGATATTATTGGCTCCATGGCAGGTAAAACTATAGAAATTAACAACACAGATGCTGAAGGAAGATTAACGTTAGCTGATGCATTATATTATGCAGCAACAGTAGTGAAAGCAGATAAAATTATTGATCTCGCTACCCTTACAGGAGCATGCGTAGTAGCCCTAGGAAGCTCTAATTCAGGAGCAATCTCCAATAATGATACATTGATGCAAAATCTAAAAAGAAGCTCTGATAAAGCAGGAGAGCCTATATGGCAACTCCCTTCAGAACCAGATTATAGAAAGTTGCTAAAAGGGGAATTTGCAGATTTAAAGAATGCCCCCGGTAGAGAAGGTGGAGCAATAACTGCTGGATTATTTTTAGAAGAATTTGTGAACGAAGTTCCATGGGTACATATAGATATTGCTGGTACTGCTTATTTAGATAAGCCATCAGGATATCTTCCTAAGGGGGCAACTGGAATCCATGTAAAAACACTTTATCATTTAATAAAAGATGAATGATAAAAGAAATTAATTAACACCACATATATGCAGGAGCTTTATGCTTCCTGCAGACATGTGAAATAGCCCTCCATCTATCTTTATGAGACCAAACAACTCTCCTCTTATTAAGAAAAACTATTTTTGTTTGCCCCCCCACAAGAATTGCGATAAGGTAGTCTATAGAGGCTCACATGAAAAAACGATACTTAAGTAAATCAAGATTTACATTAGCTCTGCAGTGCCCAACAAAACTTTTCTATACCGGAAAAAAAGAATATGCCAATCAGAACCTAGATGAC
>SABI01000255.1 GCA_009929055.1 Spirochaetia bacterium
GTGCACATCGAGTTCTATTGCATCGATCTTGTGCAATAGGACGTTTTCAAATGCCTCTAGGGAGTTTTCTTTTTTTAAGGCAGCTCCACCTCTATGAGCAACTATCATAATAGAAGTATCCTCTTTACTTGATGTGGCTGTGCAACTTACTAAATTGACAATGATGGCCACAATTGTGGCCACCATTAATAGTACTTTACTTGAACGATTCATTATATTCCTTTAGAAGATCAGCATTAGTTTCTTTCATTACCTTCATCACATCTTGGTTGCCGATGAGAAGTTTTTCAATCATTTGTCTTAGTATTTCTGTCCCTTTTGCTAAGGAGATTACAGATGCTTGAGGCCTGGTGTAATCGAGTTGTTCAATTGCAACTGCTCTGACTGGGTTCTCTTTAAAATATTGGACAATACTAGGATGGTTTTTTGCCTCTTTGCTTACTGGCATATATCCTGTTCTAATGACTATTTCAGCATTTGCATCGGGAGAGGTCATATATTTAATAAAGTCCCATGCAGCTTGTTGTCTATATTTATCATTACTTGTAAGGGCAAGAACAGAGCCTCCTACTGGAACGAGGTTTTGAGTTCCTTTAGGAAGGAATGCTGGAATTACTTCAAAATCAGCTCTGCTTAAGAGGTTTCCCATACTTCCAGTTGAACCAAATACCATTGCAACTTGTTTGTTTAAGAAATCGTTATGACTATTTGATGGCATTGCTGTTTTATCTTTAAATACCATATCTTGCCATAGGGTAGCAAGTTTTACTGCAGGTTCTTCATCAAGGTGCATACCAAATTTTGCATCACTTACAAGGCCACCATACGAATAAACTCCTCCTTGGAAGTACCAGTGAGCACTTGTTTGACCCATTGTAAAACCAACTCCCAATTGAATAGGTTCCCCATTTGCATTATATTTGGAAACTTTTTTACTAAATTCTCTAAATTCATCCTATGTTGCTGGGGCTCTTCGAGGAAGGCCAGATTCAGCGAGCATATCACCATTAACATATAATAAAGGAGTACTTCTCATGAAAGGAAGGGCATAGAGGCTTCCATCATAGTAGCCATCTTCTAATAATCCAGGGATGTAGTTTTTAAGATCAAAAGAGGTTTTATCTTTTTTCACTAAATCATCTAGATTAAAAAGAACTCCATCTTTAGCAAACAACGTGACAAATGGAGAGTCGAGAAGGACAACATCAGGAACTTCTCCTGCAGCAAGTCCTGCTAGGAGTTTTTGGATAAGGTCTGCATACGCTCCTTGGAATTGAGCTTCTACGATAACTTTATCTTGAGAAGCATTAAATTTAGCAACGAGTTCGTCTTGGATATCTCCAGCGACACCAGTTAAACTTCTCCAATAGACTATTTTTACTGGTCCTGTAGGAGCAGCTTCACTCGCACCAGCAGCAAATAAGCTACCAAGAGATTGTCCCACCAACACAATGATTAACAACAGAATAATACTACGTTTTTTCATAATTTTACCCCTTTTTGTATAGTAAGATTTTATACAAAATCTTTTTCTTTATCCTTTTACCGCCCCCGCAGCGATTCCTTCAATCAACTGTTTTTGAGCGATAAAGTAAATAATTAATACAGGAATAAGGACAAACAACGATGCAGCCATAAGGTGTTCTGGCCCAATTGCATATTCAGCATCTCTTACCATAGCAAGCCCAACAGGGAGAGTTCTCATATTCTGGGTATTTGTAACGATGAGAGGCCATAGATAACTGTTCCATTTTGAGATAAATAAATAGAGAACGAGGGTACCAAGAACAGGTCGTGCTAATGGAAGAGCAATATATAATAGAGTTCTTCCATGACCAAGACCGTCAATTTCAGCAGCATCGTAGAGGCTTGAAGGAACTGACAAGAAATACTGCCTCAGAAGAAAGGCCCCAAATACACTAGAGACGTGGGGAATGACTATCCCTTGGTAGGTATTTATCCAATGAAGATGTTTTAAAATAACATAGTTTGGAATCAGGGCTACTTGCCCTGGAATCATCATTGCAGCCAGCATAAACATGAAAAAGAAATTGCTATACTTGAACCTTATTCTCGCAAAAGCAAATGCTGATAAACTAGCAATTGCAACTTCTAAAAAGACACCACTAGTGGCAGTAATGATTGAGTTAATATAAAAACGACCAAAAGGGGCAAGTTTCCAAGCTATAACAAAATTATCCCACTTAAACGGAGATGGCCACCATACAGGGGGAAACTTAGCAACTTGAGCAGGAGTTTTTAGGGCAGTACTAATCATCCAAATAAAGGGTAGTCCAATAATTAATGATGCAATAATTAGAATAAGGTGGTTAAAAGCTCTTAAGAGATACCATTTTGGGGTCTTAGCATATATCATCGCACCCTCCCCTAATAGTGAACCCAGCGTTTGCTGAGTCTGTTTTGTATTAAGGTTACCACCATAATTAGGATGAATAACACCAAAGCAAGAGCTGAAGCGTATCCTGTTTTAAACCACCTAAAGGCATTTTGATAGAGGTACAATACAAAGACATTGGAACTATTAAGGGGCCCTCCATCGGTCATGATTGCAATAATATCGAAGGCCTTCAAGGCTCCTATAAAGGAAGTGATAGTTAAAAAGAAGGTTGTTGGGCTTAATAAGGGAAAAGTAATATAGATAAAATTCTGAATTGGAGAAACACCATCTACTAATGCTGCATCATATATCTCAAGGGGAATGTTTTTTAACCCAGCAAGAAAGAGAACCATATCGTACCCGATACCAACCCAAATGAGGACGATTATTACTGCAGGGAGGGAATAATGGGTATCATAGAGCCAGTCCGGTGCTTTAAATCCTAAAGGGGCAATAAAAAGTTTAAATAAACCAAAGGTAGGATGGAAAATCCAACTCCATACCATTGCTACGGCAACACTAGTGGTAAAGGTAGGAGAAAAAATAATTGCTCGGTAGAAATTCTTTCCCCGAAGCTCACTATTAAGTGAAAGAGAAAGGGAGAGAGAGATAGCAAGCTTTACTACCACAACTACGAGAGAGAGAATAAGGGTATTTCTCGCTACTTGCCAAAAAACAGGATCTTGAAATAGATTTTCATAATTTGTAAAACCGATGAAGGTTTTTTTAGGAGCTATCATATTCCATTTAAAGAAACTCAAATAAAAACTATAGATAATTGGCCAGAATACGAAAAGAATAAGAAGAATAAAATTAGGGGCTACAAAAAGAAAAAAAGAAAACATATCTCTTCTTGCTCGTATAGAAAGTTTCCTTCTCTTAAAGGTAGCAAACGAACTCTTTAGACCATTCACCATTCATACCTCTTATAGATATAATTTTTTCACGCTAAACTATTATATGAACCCAAAATTTGATACGTCAATGATAAATAAAGTCGTTATGTGAAAATATGGATATTTTCCTAGTAAAAGTAATGTTAAGCTGAATAATAGGTGAATTATGAATGAACTAATAGATAGATAACATTCAAAACATAAAACAATTAAAAAGAGGTTGAAATACTACACTTTAGAAGCCAGATACCTCAAATCCTCCAGTAACCCCTTTTATTGTAT
>SABI01000256.1 GCA_009929055.1 Spirochaetia bacterium
GCCCTCGAGGGTGTTGGAATAGTAAAAAGTAGTAAACATATAGAGAATGCAAAAAGGTTTGTTGATTTTCTCCTTACTGATGCACAACCTTCCATTGCTATAGCTAATATTATGTATCCAGCTAATAAAAACACCCCTTTGCCATCAGAATTTGAAAAGATAGAGGAACCAGTTGCATTATTATCACTAGACCATGATATAATTAACACATCTCGTGATACTTGGATTAAGGAATGGGTTGAGGTAATGAGCAAGTGAGAAAACAACGTCAGATTCATAATAGGTCATCTATCCTCTACTCATCACGATTTTATCGAAATCTCAGTGCTCCTGCCCTATTAATCCTGACGTTCCTGTTTTTTATTCCCCTTATCATAGTATTATCGAGAGCGTTTATTGATGAAAAGGGGAGAATTTCACTAGGACTTTTTATCTCTTTATTAAAAGACCCTTATATCTTAAGAGTCTTTTCATTTACTATTTTTCAGGCAGCTATTTCAACCATTGGAGCCCTCATTATAGGGCTCCCTGGGGCTTATTTATTAGCAAACTATCAGTTTAGAGGGAAGAAGATTATTAAGGCAATTAGCTCTATTCCTTTCATCCTCCCCTCTATCTTAGTGGTTCTTGGGTTTGTAATATTTTATGGAAATAAAGGAATTCTTAATTCCTTATTAGTAGCGGTGTTTAATTTATCTGAACCCCCTATTAAAATTCTTTATACATTTAGTGCAATAATTTTAGCTCATACATTCTATAACTTCCCTATCGTCCTCTCTATAGTCTCTTCGTTTTGGGCTCAATTGCCTCGTCAGACAGCTTTAGCTGCAGCCACTCTTGGAGCTACGAGGAGAAAAATCTTTACCACTATTACCTTACCTCGTCTTCTTCCTGCAATCCTTAGTGCTTCAGCCCTAGTTTTTCTTTTCTGCTTTTCTAGTTTTGCTATTATCCTGGTGTTAGGAGGAGGACCAAAATTTACCACTATTGAAGTAGAAATCTACCAAAGAGCAAGGATGATGGGTGAGATTAGCAGCGCATCTGCCCTTGCATTACTTTCGATTATCATCGCTATCATTATCCTCTTTTTCTATCTTCTCACTCAACAAAAAATGAGTAATACAGAAGAGTTAGAGTCATATAGGAAAAATAATGATACTCTTCGAGAAATTAAGAAGTTTAGAAATAAAATTGTTGTTATCTTCTACACCTTCTTTACTTCAATATTTGTTTTAGGGCCCCTACTCTCAATCGTGCATCGCTCTTTTTTTTCACAAGCAAGTAGATCTGCACCGATGAGTTTCTCCCTTAACAATTACAAAAAACTTTTTTCTCCCGTCTCAGTTACCGATGGGGTTGCCCTCTCCTCTCTTATCCAAAGTGTAGCTATTGCTTTTATTGTCTCCCTTATTTCAACGATTATAGGGGTAATGCTCTCTTCTCGTATCGCTAGTAACGAAAGGAAGAATCAACTTGGTTTAGAGATGTATGCTATGGTTCCTATGGCAGTATCTTCTGTTGTTTTAGGATTAGGCTATTATATAATTTCCCTTTTTCAAATAGGAATTAATTCATATAAAATCATCCTTGTAGTATTGGCCCATGTAGTCATTACTTCTCCGTTTGTCCTTAGATCTATGCTTCCCTCCTATAGAAGAATTCCTTTCTCCTATAGGCAAGCATCCCTCACCCTTGGAGCAAGTGTAAAAACAACCTTCTTTTTAATAGAACTCCCCTTACTGAAAGGGGCAATAGCTACAAGTGCTGCCTTCGCCTTTGCTATTTCAATGGGTGAAGTGAATGCAACTCTTGTATTAGCTGACTCCTCTATTACCACATTACCCTTAGTGCTGTATCGCCTTATTGGCTCTTACAATTTTGCCACAGCCTGTGCACTAGGGACTCTATTAATGGTAATATGTCTCATTATGTTCTTTACTGTAGAACTCATCAAAAAGGAGGAGTAACAAAAGTGAATTCTCTCATGTGCTCTAACATCCATGTAACATATCCCCAATTTAGCCTCGAAATTGACCTTAAAATAGAGAAAGGGAAACTTGTTAGTATTATTGGACCCTCGGGTTGTGGAAAAAGCACTACCCTTCAAATTATTAGTGGACTCCTTCCTATACATGAGGGTTCAATTACTCTTGATGGAAAAGATATAACTCAAAAAGCTGTTAATGAAAGAAATATTGCCCTTGTATTTCAAGATTATGCCCTCTTTCCCCATATGAATGTTCAAGATAATATTGGGTATTCTTTAAAATTAAAGCATGTTAAAAAGAAAGAAATTAGAGAGAAAGTTGATTTATATCTTAATCTTGTGGAGCTTGCTGGCTATGGGTTAAGAAAGATTGGAGAGCTTAGTGGAGGTGAGAGACAGCGGGTTGCCTTTGCTCGGGCTCTCGCGAGTAACCCAGAATTACTCTTACTTGATGAACCCCTTTCAGCACTAGATGCAAAAAAAAGAAAGTATTTAAGGAAACAAATAAGGGCAATTCATGATGCAACAGGGATCACCACAATATATGTTACTCACGACCAAGAAGAAGCCCTTAGCCTGAGTGATCTCATCATAGTGATGAATGATGGCAAAATTGAACAAATCGGGACACCCGAAGAGATCTACTATAAACCAAAAAATCTATTTGTAGCTGAATTTATGGGTGAAGGGAGTCTCTTAAATTGTAATGTCTTTGATAATGAATCGTTAGTTGTTGTTGGAGAGGCTCTTAGTGCTCATCAATTATCATGTTCATCGTTCTTCATACGACCCGAAGTAATTTCAATTATTGACCAAGATTATTTTGATGTTGCCTCTCTCTTACCCCATATATTATTCAAAGAAGCTAGAGTAAGTAACAGTGAATTTATTGGAGGAAGATACCTTATTACCCTTAACTGGCAAGGGCATTCTCTTGTGGTATATAGTAAAAATCTCCCTAAAAGAGAAGTCGTCACCCTATTCATCCTCACTTCAGAACTACATTTTTTCTTTACGCCCCTCCCCTAAAAGAAGCAAAAAACTCTTTAATTGAGTACTACCTTTAGAGGTGAGCACTTGATGAAGCAACAAAGATACCACTATATTACTCTTATGAAGATGAAAAGGGAAACATACATACTTCTAATTCTGATCTCATTAATTTCTCTAAATCCATTATACGCAATCAATTGGAACATTGGAGCATTTGGGGGAGCCTATCTTTTTATTCCAGGCCCTATTCAAGAAGACGTTATTGATCCCCGCATCTCTGCTTCTGCCTCCCTCATCTTTTCACCTCTTATTTTCAATATCACACACGATGCCCAAATGGCACTGCAATTACAGCTCACCCATACAACAAAAAGTCAGTACTATGGCCCTATCTATTGGAAAGAATTTACTACAATTGGGACAGGCCTCGAGATCACATTAGGAACCTTAAAACCCCTCTCTTTTTCCCTCGCTTTTATCTATGCATTACAGTTCAAAGATGATGAAAGGGGATGGTTTGATCTAGGTATTATTCGAACAACATTCATCATCCCCTTCTCC
>SABI01000257.1 GCA_009929055.1 Spirochaetia bacterium
TATGAATCCATAAGTTGTGGAATGTTTATCTCACTAGGACACGAGTCACAATAGCCACACCCTGTGCAAAGGGCATTCATTTCCCCCTTTAGGTGAGATGACATTTTTTGAAGGTAATCATCTCCCACTTCTGTTAAGTCCTTTGTTGCAAGAACTGCTTCGTGTACTTCACTTACTGAAGAAAAGCCTACAAGGGCAACTGTTGCTTTTCGTTGGGCAAGGATAAATTTTAGTGCACTTACTACAAGAGAATTATCACCTTGTTTCAAAAAGGAGAAGTGGTCGGGGTATTGAGGGATTAAGCCTCCACTAAGGGGATTCATCGTTACAATTCCAAGTCCCTTATTATAACAAGATTCAAGCCCTTTTTGGCGATAGGCAAAATTGATTGCATTATAACCAAGGGTAACTGCTTCAAAATAATCATCTTTTATTACCTCTTCAATGTCATCCCCTTTAAGGTGGGTGGTGCAACAGATATGGCCAACTTTTCCCTCTTCTTTTGCTTTGAGGATTCCCTCATACACTCCCCCCTTTTTCATATATTCGTGGTATTCATCAATAGTCTTGATGGACCACACATTATAGAAGTCTATGTAATCAAGGTTCATTCTCTTAAGAGATTGATCAATCATTTTTCTTGCACCGTCACTTGTAGTTGCATTCCATAGTCCACATTTGCTTGATACTAAAAAAGTATTTCTTTTCATTGTTTTGAAAGCTTCACCGTAAATAATTTCACTCATATCATCACAGTAGCCAGGGGCTGTATCGAAGTAGGTAATTCCCTCTTTGTATGCTTCATGAACTATTTCAACAGCTTTATCATAGGGAGCTTTTTCATAATCTTCTTTTTTAAAGCGCATCCCTCCCATCCCTATAGCAGAGACAAATGTACCGGTGTTTCCAAATGGACGATAAATCATAACCAACCCCTTATATAGATAAGGAACCCAAGAAGGGTTCCTTTACCCTTTTTATTATAAAAAGAGTATAACACGATACATATCTCGATGACCAGAATTGCTTTTTTTAATTATACGCTTGATCGTGCACACCCAATACTGCCCTGCCCGATGGGTCATTCATCTTTTTAAAGGCTTCATCCCAATCAAGGGCAATCTGAGTAGAACAGGCAACTGATGCTTCGTGAGGAACACAGCGAGCTGCTGAATCAGAAGGGAATGCTTGTTCAAATAGAGATCTGTAGTAATATTCTTCTTTATTCAATGGAGTGTGTATTGGAAATCGATGATGGGCGTTGTTGAGCATATGGTCAGTCACTTTCTCATTGGTCATCGTTTTTAAGGTATCAATCCAGCTATATCCAACACCATCTGAGAATTGCTCTTTCTGCCGCCATGTAATTTCTGGAGGGAGAAGATCTTCAAATGCTTGACGAAGTATATGTTTTTCTATTCGTTTCTTGTCTGGAATTTTACTCGACATTTTATCGGCTGGGTTTTGTCTCATTGCTGTGTCGATGAATTCAAAATCTAGAAATGGAACTCTTCCTTCAACTCCCCATGCAGCTAACGATTTGTTAGCCCTCAGGCAATCATATAGGTGGAGTTTTGAGAGTTTTCGTACTGTCTCATCATGAAAATCTTTTGCAGATGGAGCTTTACAGAAGTACAGATATCCACCAAATAATTCATCAGATCCTTCTCCACTGAGAACCATTTTTATTCCCATTGATTTAATAACTTTTGCAAGAAGAAACATTGGAGTTGATGCTCTAATAGTGGTTATGTCGTACGTTTCTAAATGGTAAACTACATCTTGGAGGGCATCAAGTGCCTCTTGGATAGTAAAGTGAACCTCATGGTGGACAGTACCAATATGATTGGCTGCAATACGAGCGGCTGCTAAATCGGGAGATCCTTCAAGGCCAATTGCAAATGAGTGAAGACGAGGCCACCAGGCTTCTTGAGTATCTCCTGATTCAACTCTCTTCTTTGCATATTTCATCATAACTGCTGCAATGATTGAAGAGTCGAGGCCTCCACTTAAGAGGACTCCGAAAGGGACGTCACTCATCATCTGTCTTTTAACAGCAGACTCAAGACTATTTCTAATTGCACTAATATCTGTTATGTTATCTTTTACTTCATCAAATGATTCCCAAGAGCGAGAATACCATTTTACGGTACTCTCATCATTACTAAGATAATAACTTCCTGGAGGGAACTCTTCATAATGGGTACATACTCCCTCAAGGGCTTTTAGTTCACTTGCTATGTAGTACTGTCCATCTTTGTCCCATCCTTGATAAAGGGGAATAATCCCCATATGGTCTCTCCCTACAAAAAAAAGATCTTTTTCACTGTCATATAAAGCAAAAGCATAAATCCCATTGAGCTCTTCAAAGAAGTGTGGGCCCTTGTCTCTATAAAGGGCAAGAATCACCTCACAATCACTCATTGTGAGAAATTCATATGAAGATGCATACTTTTTTCGAATCTCTAGGTGATTATAAATTTCACCATTTACAGCAAGAATGAGTTTCTCATCTTTACTTTTAAGTGGCTGTTTACCAGAAAAAGGGTCTACAATTGCGAGGCGCTCATGTGCAAGAATACAATTATTATTTGTGTATACCCCTGACCAATCAGGTCCACGATGTCTAATCTTTTTAGACATTTGAATAACATGCTCACGCATGTAACCTTTTTCACTTGTGATGTTGAATGCTCCAACAAATCCACACATATTCTACCTCCTTGCAATGATTCTCATAGATGCCATACGACATCAAATATAAATATAATGGGGTACGCTAACGATTTTTATGAGTGAGTGTCAATCCTATTATTAAAAATAAATAGATTATTTTTGTAAAAATATACATCGATTATGCAAAAATAGAGTAATTTAATAGTTTTATTGCATATATTGCTCTTGCTATTTTTTTTACATTTCCTTAAAGTCACATAAATGGAACAAGCAGTGGAACTTCAGATTCTCCACGATATAAGTACGATACTTGATGAAAGTGAGGATATTATTGGAATACTCACTCCCATCCTTGTCTCCATCAGCCACCATACCCCGATGGTTCGAGGTGCAATCACCCTCCTTAATCGAGACACAAAAGAAATACTCATTGAAGCAGCTTATGGATTTACCCAAACTCAGAAGAGAAAAGGACGTTATCTGATTGGAGAGGGGATTACTGGAATTGTTGTGAAAAGTGGTCAACCAATTATCATATTAGATATTTCAAAAGATAGTCGATATATTAACAAAACAGGGGCAGAGAGTGAGCTTATTGGCCAAAATAAGAAGATTTCATTTATCTGTTCTCCAATAAAAAGTGGAAAAGAGGTTATTGGAACTCTTAATATCTCTTTTGAAGACTTGAAGGAAGAAGAGACTCATCGTTACTTAAAACTTCTCTCGGTCATAGCAAGTATGCTTGCTAGGGTAGTAAAAATACGGCAAGAACTAAGAGAAGAGAATGAGCGACTTGTTGCTGAAAATCTATTACTGAAACAAGAACTCGATGAGAGATATAATCCTGAAAGGATAATTGGCC
>SABI01000258.1 GCA_009929055.1 Spirochaetia bacterium
GGCTAATACTGTAGACAATTAAGATAGTAATTACTGCAATAGGGAGTGTTTTAGCAATAAAAGTGAGAGCGGGACCTACTTTTCTTTTTGATCTAAAAAAGATAAAAGGGAGGGCTCGAGTAGCTACTGTAACAAGAGTACTTATAATAATAGCAACAATTATATAGGTATTACTCACCCCTAGACCTCCTCTCTTGCACCACATAGAAGTAGAAAATGACGAGGAGCATAAAGAAAAGGGAAGGAAGTAAAAATGAAGTTCCTACAAAGATAAAATGGAACGTGAAGGCAACAAGTAAAGAGATAATAGCAACTCGATACTCTTTTGAATTAACTAATTGTTCAACCAAAATAACAACAAAAAGAGAAGTCATTGAGAACTCTACCCCGGTTGTAATGATGGGGACAAATGAGATAAAAAGGGCTCCAAGGGTAGACCCTGTTACCCAATATATTTGATGAAGGAGGGAAAGAGAGAAAGAAATCTCCCTTTTTTCCTCTTCACTATAAGGTTTTTGGCCAATTAAAGAGAGCATAGCGTATGTTTCATCTGTGAGGGAAAAGATCATATAATAGCCCCTTTTCCCCATCGAGCGAAAGAAATCTATGAACGAAAGACCATAGAAAATATGGCGTGAATTGACAAGAAAGATGGTAATCAGAATGCTCATATAGGGGGCTTTTTGAGCAAGGAGGCCAATTAATACAAATTGACCCGACCCGGCAAAGACAAAAAGACTCATAATTGTAGCAAAATACCATGCTATACCAGAAGAGACTACTAACAATCCAAAGGCAAAACCAAGGACAAGGTAGCCACCCATCACTGGAAGAGAGAGAAGAAATGCTTTTTTAAGATAAAAAGTATTAATCATCTTGCCTATAAAGAGAGATGCATTGCGTCTTTCATCATAGCTACAGTTTCATTACCTACACTATTTGCTTTCTTTGTCCCTTCAACAATAATATCTTTCACTTCATCCTTATGCTCTTCATAATAAGCTCTTTTTTCTCTAAAAGGATCAAGCAGGGTATTAAGGCTAGTAGTAAGAATTTTTTTACAGGCGACACACCCAATAGTAGCACTTCTACACATAGAGCAGATGTTATCATACTGATCTGGGGTAAAGATTTTATGGTATTTTGCAACATTACAAATATCTGGGTTCCCTGGAATATCTTTTGTAATACGAGCTGGGTCAGTAACAGCTTTTCTTACCTTTTCTTGTACATCTTTTGCACTATCTGAGAGATAAATTGCATTATTTAAACTCTTACCCATCTTAGCATTTCCATCTAAACCAGAGAGTCTACTTACTGTAGATAATCGTGCCTCAGGCTCTACAATAGAGGTGTGGTAGATATCATTAAATTTTCTTACAATCTTTCTTGTTAATTCAATGTGGGGAATTTGGTCTATCCCTACAGGAACAAGGTTGGCATTACAAAATGAAATGTCGGCAGCTTGAGAGACAGGATACCCTAAAAACCCATACGATAATTCATTATACCCATAGGCAGCAGCTTCAGTTTTAATTGTCGGGTTATGGCGCAAGGCATTAACAGAAATAAGCATTGAGTAGAATATGGTCATCTCGGCAATAGAAGGGACTCCACTTTGTTGAATAATTGTTACTACATTTGGGTCAAGGCCAACACTTAAATTGTCCATTGTTACATCATAAAGAGATTGATGTAACAATTCAGGATGTTCAAAATGGGTGGTAAGAGCTTGAATGTCGGCTAAAAGAATAAAGGTGTCATACTCGTGTTGTAGCTCAACTCTGCTTTTTAGTGATCCTACATAATGACCTAGATGAAGACGACCAGTTGTGCGATCTCCTGTTAATATTCGTAATTTACCCGTTGACATAACAACTCCTCTTGAATCAATACTATTGTAAGAAGTATACACAAAAGTATAACATTGAAAAAGACTTATACGTAATAGTTATCTAAAATGGGGAGTAATATGGGACGTAATATCATCATTACTGGGGCAACTAGTGGAATAGGACTCTCTTGTGCTAAACTTTTTTGTGAAAAAGGGAACTACGTCTTTGGTGTATCGAGAAGTGGAACATGTTCAACGTATTCTCATACTCACTTCTACACCTCTGTAATGGATGTAACTGATGATAAAAGTGTAGTAGATTCTATTCATACTATTCAAAAGCACGCTATAACATTAACCTCCTCTGGGATCGACATGGTAATTCACTGTGCAGGCTATGGAATTGCAGGGAGCGCTGAAGATACCCCAATAGAGAGAGTTATCGAGCAGTTTGATACCAATTATTTTGGAGTATTACGGGTTAACTCAGCCCTCCTACCCCTCCTTAGAGAACAAGAAAAATCTACTGTCATTGTCATAGGATCAATTGCAGGAAAAATTAGCATCCCATTTCAATCCCACTACAGCGCCACAAAATATGCCCTTGAATCATATGTAGATGCATTAAGGATGGAGAGTAAACCATATGGAGTTAAAGCAACAATAGTAGAAGCTGGTGATACGGTGACCCCATTTAATAAAAGCAGAACTTACTATGGCCCCCCTTCATCTCTATATAGAGAAGTTGGAATGAAGTCAGTAGCTAAAATGGAAAAAGATGAAGCAAATGGGTACTCCCCTGATAAAGTAGCAGCTGTCGTCTATAAGGTATCAGAAAAGAAAAACCCACCGCCAAGAGTGGCAGTAGGTATCTCATATAAGTTATTAATGCTATTAAAAAGAGTCCTTCCAGATAGAATAATTGAGAAAATTATCTCAATGATGTATACGTAGCTTATCGAGAGCCACGAGGATGGTCATAACTCACTATTGGCTCTTTAGAAGGGATAAATTCCCCTTTAACAGCTTTTCCTAGATAGACATCATCCCCCATAATCAAATTACCCCTTAAGTAGGTCATAATAACTTTTCCACTTACTGTAGTTCCACTATAGGCACTATAGAGAGAAGCACTATGAATACTTGTCTCATCAATCGTCCAAATTTCATCTGGATCAAAGAGGATAAAATCAGCATCAGTACCTTCCATTAGAGTCCCTTTCTGAGGATACAAACCAAATATCTTTGCAGGATTAGTTGACAATAAAGCTACCATTTGCGACATATTCATCCTTGAAGATGCTATTGCGAAGTTATGTATCAACGGGAGGAGCTCTTCTGTTCCAGGAATCCCTGGGTAGATTGTTCTTGTATCAACAGAAGCGAGTTTTTGTTCTCTTGTAAAAGAGCAATGATCTGTTGCAACAACATCAATGTCCCCATATACGAGGGCATTTTGAAGGTGAATAGTATCTGCTTTTCCCCTTAGTGGAGGAGTCATTACATATAGTGAAGCCTCTGTTCCTTCTAAACGACTCTTATCCAATAAAAGGTAGTGAGGAGTTGTTTCAACGAGAATATCTACTCCATCCTTTCTGAATTTCCTGATACACGCCAAGGGTACAAGCATTGTTTGTACCTATAATAGAAGCCCTTCTCATCCTCATCAAGGGATCTCCCCAAAATTGGGGAGATGAAAAG
>SABI01000259.1 GCA_009929055.1 Spirochaetia bacterium
TATCACAGCAATAGGGGCAGTGGCTAACGGCTTAATAGTTTGTACAGAATATACAACTCATATTATTACCGGCACCTCACCACAAGCACTTAGTAAGTATCTGCTTAGTTCAAATCAAGGCTGTTTAGTTCATAAGACTATGCAGTTTATATCTAATAGTTTAGTATGGCTATCGCATGACGGCTTATGTGCTACAACAGGTACTGACATACAAGTTATAACTAGAGCTAAGTTAGGCAAACTTAGTTTCTTATACCCAACAGCAGCTATAGTTTATGATGATGTATACTACTTAGCTCATCAAGATGGCATGTTTGTAGCTGACTTAAGATTTGGTGCAGTCTTTTACACCTTAACGGGTACAGCTGACTGCTTCCATGTTAAGAATAATACTTTATATTATGGGCTAGATAATAAGCTATATAGTTTATTTGGTGGTAGTAATAACCGTAAAGTTAGTTATAGAAGTCCTAATTACCCTGATGGGGCCATTAGTACAATTAAGAACTATAAAACTATTTATGTCTATAGTTCAGGTGACTTAACTATAACTATTTATATAGATGGTAAAAGAGTAACTTCTGATAATTTAGTTGTGGGTATGCAGGAAGTTCATATACCTCAGCAATCTAGGCTAGGTTACTATATAGGTTTTGAGGTAGCCGGAATAGGTGAATTAATAGAGTTAGAATATAAAGTAGAAGGAAGACAAAATGGACGTTAATATCCCTACAACAATTAAAGACCCAGCTACGAGGCGATTTATTGAGGAGCTTCTTAAACTTATTAAGGAGCTTCAAGACAGGGTTACAGCTTTAGAGGGGTAACTCTTAATTTAAGGTTATCTTAAGGTTAATTTTGTTATAATAATGCAAAGGAGTTATAATGCAAAGAGCCAAGCTTTCTGATGTAGACATTATAGCAGAATACTTAAGGTCTATGTACTTGGAACTTGACCCAGAGGATACTATAGATGACTGGGAGTTATTTAAAAGCCTAGCTTCAACCTATATTTATTCCAGTTATGTCTTTTGGGATTCTAGAGGCTTTTTTATAGTTAAGGAGGAAACTCCCATTGTTAAAAGAACTACACTCTGGAATGGAGTAGCAGTATATATAAAGCCAGAGTTTAGAAAAAGTAAAGCTTTAAAAGAGTACTATAGTTTTATGTTTGCTAACTTTGAAGGAATTATTATGGGTTTTACAGAAGTTAATAGTGAGCATAACAAAGTACTCCTTAAGAGACATAAGTTACTAGGGTATGTGTATGGTCTTAATAGACAAGACTGATTTGTTTACACAGCATGAAATTGCTAAGATGCATTGGGAGGCTTATCACTTAAAGTACCCTGATTTACTGATTAGTAATAATATGGAGGACTATTTAGCTTCAACTTTAGAGGATTGTAGTAAAAGAAAATGCTTAATAATGCCTGATTTTTCAGGTCTTATTGTTCTAGAGGATATGACAGATAAGTTGTTACTAAACTCGACCTATCATTTAGTAAGAAGAATTTATGTAAGGCCAGAATTTAGAGGCCAGGGAATAGCTAAAAGCATGATTAAACATTGCCAGTCTATTTATGGTACTTTAATGGGATATAATGGTCAGTTTTATAAAATGGGAGAAATGTAATGACAGGAGCAATTATAGGTTCAGCTGTACTAGGTGCAGCTTCAAGTGCCTCTGCATCTTCAAAGGCTTCTAAGTCTGCTGATACAGCTACAGAAGCTAGTTCTGCAGCAGCAGCTAATCAGCTGGCCTTTACTAAGGAGCAGTATGCAGATTGGAAAGCTACTTATGGAGATGTGCAGGACAATTTATCAGCTTACTACAAGTCACTAACACCAGATAGTTTTGCTGCTTCTGGAATTCAATCCCTCAATACTCAGTATGCAGCTGCTTCTCAGAAAGTGGACCAAGCATTAGCTCAAAGAGGAATTGCAGGTTCTGGCTTGCAGGCACAAGCCCAAACAGACTTGATGAACCAGCAGGCACAGGCCTCAGCTCAAATAAAAGCAGAAGCACCCCTTAAAGTTGCACAGGAGCAAATGAAGTTCCTATCACTGGGGTTGGGTCAGGGTACAGCTGCAGCAGCTAGTGTGGGGAGTGCTTATGGAACTCAAGTTAATTTGGGAGCCAATCAAGCAGCTGGATACAATGCACAAGCTGCTCAGGCATCTGCAGGAATAGGGTCTTCACTGAGTAGTGGTATAAATAGTTACATGAGTTATAGTGCTATGCAGAATCAAAGTGCATTACTCCAGAATGCTTTAGGGGCAGGTTCATCCAGTTCCTTTCTAGGTGGAACAAGTAGTTATTCTACTCCTTTAACTGATGCCTATTTTGGAGGTATGTAATGAATAATTTAGCTATAGGTCAAGCCTTTGCAGGCATTTCACAAGGATTTGAAAAAGGTATTAATAGTACCTACCAAATTGAGCAACAAGGATTTAACCAGAGAAGACAGTTACAACTTGATGCTCAAAAAGTTCAACAGCAACAACTAACTAATCAAATGAACCAACAGGAGTATGAGAGAAGGATGGCTCTCCTACAGAAACAGTTGGATGATGTGAGTAATAAACAGGATAAAGAGGATACTTTTAACTCCTTTAGAGGCTATATGGCTGATGGTAATGTTGAGCATATAAACAGAACACTTCAACAGAGTGAAAGATTAAGAAAGAAATTTCCTGGAATTGTAAGGTTGGATAAGTTTAACTTAGAAAATCCTCAGGATATTCAACTAGCTCAGGAACTAGGTATTGACCTCTCAAATCAAGATGCTAAGTACAGATTTCTAAAGACAGTTAAATCAGATGGAACTACAGGTTATACTGATATGACTGGTATGTATGCAGCAACTGGTTTTCTAACTCAACTTGATGATGAAAATACAGTGAGAGAGTTAAAGAGAGCTCAAGCAGCTATGTATCTAGGTAAGGCAGATGGGTCAGGAGGAAGTACTCCTTTTGATATTAAAACTGCAGAATATGAGGCAGACCTAAAAGTTAAGATTGACTCTGGTACTGCCACTGATATGGACAAAGCTAGGTATGATGCTCTTCAAGCTAAAAGAGGTGGTACAGGAGTAGCAATTAGTAATATTGCAGCCACACCTAGTGAGCTAGTAGCTCCTCCAGGTGTTGATTTGGATGCTTTGGAAGGTAGAGCTAAAGTTGAAACTAAGAAGCATATTAGTACACTAGAGTTAACTCCTTCAGGAAAGAACCTTAGTGCTAATATGAAGAAAATGTACTCAGAAGGACTAGGTTCATCAGTAGGATTAACTAATACATTGGCTGATTTAGCTAAGAACAAAAATGTTTCCACAGACATGGCAACTAAATTCTTAACAGAGGCTAAGGCAAAGTTACCTGAAGAATTAAGAGATATTACTGAAGCAGACTTAAATGATACTAAGTTTAGGCAAGCATTTATGACTGTATCCTCAGTATACCTAAAACTACAATCTGGTTTGACTGTTTCAGATGCAGAACGTGAGGACTT
>SABI01000260.1 GCA_009929055.1 Spirochaetia bacterium
ATCTTGGCCCTTTATTCCCTTTAATGGAAGGGACTATTCCTGTTTCTCCTGAACTCTATGGAATAGCGACTATTGGATCTATCTTTTTATTATTTAGTTCAGGCTTAGAAACAGATTTACCTACATTTATTCGCTTCTCAGGAAAGGCTACTGTAGTAGGTGTTGGAGGGGTTGTCTTTTCATTCCTCCTAGGGGCAGGTATTACTGTTCTTCTTCATAAGGAAGTCCATTCAATTATGGATCCAGAGGCTCTTTTTCTAGGAACAATTTGTACTGCAACATCAATTGGCATTACAGCAAGAATATTAGGGGAGACAAAGAAGATTTCAACCCCTGAAGGAGTTACAATCCTCGCTGCTGCTGTATTAGACGATGTTATTAGTATTATCTTACTTTCTGTTGTAGTAGGTGTTGCTGCCGTTGAAATGGGAGGTGGGGTAATAGCGTGGTCTAGTATTGGATTTGTTGCCCTCAAAGCTGTCGGATTTTGGGCTATTTGTATGGTCGTTGGAATTTTCTCTGCCCCATATCTTACCAAAGGGATGAAGAAATTAGAATCTTTAGCTCTTATAGCAGAACTCTCTTTTGGAGTGGCTTTACTGTTAGCAGGTTTTTCTGAAATGGCAGGTCTTGCTATGATTATTGGGGCCTATATTGCTGGATTAAGTTTTAGTCAAACAGATGTTTCTCATGAGATAACAGAAAGAATTAAAACTGTCGGGGATTATTTTGTTCCTGTGTTTTTTGCTGTTATGGGGATGATGGTTAACTTCTCTGCCCTTTCTAGCGTTATTGTCTTTGGTGTATTATTCTCAATTATCGCTTTCTTAGGTAAATTATTAGGGTGTGGGCTACCTGCCCTTGCTATTGGGTTTAACTTAAAAGGTGCTTTTCGAATAGGAGCTGGAATGCTTCCTAGGGGAGAAGTAACCCTTATAGTTGCTGGCATTGGACTTGCTAGTGGAGCAATTGGTCCAGACTTATTTGGTGTTGCTGTAATGACAATGTTGCTAGCTTCAATAGCTGCGCCACCTCTTTTGATTGCCTCTTTTAAAGGTGGCTCTGGATACCGAAAAGAACTTGCCCCTGTGACTGACGATGATAGTGTCACTATTGAAATTGAATTACCTTCATTACGAGCAGCAGATTTTGTAAGAAAATCACTTTCAGATGCTTTTCACCAAGAAGGATTTTTTATTAGAAGTGTGGAAGGAAGTCGAAAATCTTGGCAGATAAGAAAAGATGAAATGGCTTTCATTATGGCTCTTCATGATTCTACCCTAGAAATTACTGGGAAGAAGAACCAAGAAGCATTTGTAAGGCTTATGTTTGTGGAGACAATGGTTGACTTTAAAGAGTTCGTCGATAGTTTAAAGAGTATGGATCAAAGCGACATGATGGGTGCTGGGTTACTTATGAGTGTTTTTGCAGATTCTGATAAGAATAAATAATAGATACATTCTCACTACTAAAAAAATCTCTAATTATATTGGTATATAGTTGGAGATTTTTTTTGTTATGATAGTGGACAATGAGTTAGCCAATTCGAATTTTATATTTCATTAAGAGATAACTAGGCTCATAGGTCATCTTTGCTTGTCTTAATCCATCAATACCTAAATCTTGCTCTCTGTTAATCTCCACAATATTATCCCCAAGTTCTGAAGCAAAAGCTCTGTTGATGTATTGATATACCCCTTTATATTGAAAAAGGGCTTTTTCAATATGAATTATAAAACGACTATGATCTTCTTCTCCGAGAGAGAAGGCAATAGGGATATCTTTTGTGTAAAGAACATATCCTTTTAGATTAAGTGCTTCTTGGTTTTCAATTGCGAGCAAGGTAGATTCATGATCTTCTACTGAAGATTTATTTTGAGCCCATTCGTGCAATATCTTAATCATATCTTTTTTTGGGGCAACGTGAGAGGGGAGAAGAATTCTTTCTGGGTGTTCTTTCATGAATTTTTGGGCATGGACGAGTTTTTTATGTAACGATTGTCCAACTAAGTCAATTAAAGACTTTTTGTCATATACGTAATCGGCATTATTTCTATCTTCTTCTATACGATACGTAGGAAAATAGATTTCTAGTGAACTTTGCCACTTAGAAAGAGATTCTTTACTAATAGTGTTAATCTCGTTTACTTCATTTGTTAGCTGATCCATTATTTTGCTGCCTGGGAAACCTCCTGGTATCATTGCAAATTTTTCTTGTTTTTCTCCATTTTGTTGATTCCCAATGAATAGATACTCTTTAGTACCTTGTTCATTATTATATGTAGAAACAGTATAATTTCTTTTCTTTGTAAATGGATATAATGAAGCCATGGAATACTCGCTAATGCCGTGGCGGTGTGAAAGTAGGTAAGGCTGTATCTCTTCTCTGTGCTCCAATTCCAAAGGAATTGACTCAGGGTATGTAGGTATAACATGCATAATGTTAAAGATACTTAATTGATTTTAATATGGCAAGGGTCTACTGGAATCTAAAGAATCTTTTTGTTATAGTAACTAAATTATGAAAACTCTTCTAAAAGTGTTGTTATTGGCCCTCTTTGCAGTTGTTGTCTTTATACCAAATAACAAAATTGCCTCTTGGGCATATTGGTCTCTTTTTCTCCTTATGTTCTTTATTCTGTTCTTGTACTATAGGTTTACCTATTATGTAAGTGAGAAGACCGTAGGTGTGATAGATCCCTTCAAGTTCTCTGTGTTCTGTGCAAAAGTTCCCCCCATGACAAGTGAAGATCTCATTAGAGGAAGACTTGTTGTGAGTGATACCCATTTTAAATTGTATCAAAAAGGGGTGAAGGGAAATGAGGCAATTTCCCTTGTATGGCAAAGAGAGATAGCTGAAATTGCCACTATTGAGACTGGAAGGGTAGTTGGTTTACGAAATGGTCTTATCTTTACCCTCAAAGATGGAAAAAAAGATTTGTTTGCAATTTCTTCATCTTCAAAAGTATATGAAAACTTAATTGCAACATTAGGATGGACTGCCGTATAAGAGACACTAGTGTGATTAAACGATTGTTGTCAAAGAAGTGGTAATGGTATCTTCCTCTTACAATATGTAGGAGGAAGATATGAAAAAGGCACTTTATTTTTTTATCTATATTATCTTCACATTTCCCTTAGGCGCTGAGTCTGTTGAGTTATATGCTTTTACTGATATAATGGCATTAAAATCAGTAATGCCCCAACAAATATATGGGGCAATCGGGTTTGGCGCCACTCTTAATGAAGATATTGCAATTGAAATTCCAGTTAAATTTCTCATAGATAGCACTGGAGGGGATGAAGCCATCCTTGATACCTCAGTACATCTTCTCATCTACCCATGGGAAAAAGGGCCTTATATTTCTCTCTCACTTATTCAGCTCATTACCTTTATTGGTAGTTTTACTCCACAAGAGCCTTTTCATTATCTTAATGAAATTAGCATAGGGTATCGCTGGAATTTCTTCAACATACTTTCAATATCTCCAAAAATTACTATTCGA
>SABI01000261.1 GCA_009929055.1 Spirochaetia bacterium
ATATAATGATATAACAATAACCATCAGCAATTATGTAGATGATAAAAAATTAAACTCCGATCTATACAGCATTATGAAAAAAGACAATAAGATATGTGAAATCTGCTTTGACCAGATTACCTGGATGAGCGGACTTTAGTACCATTCCCAGAAATATTTATATAATATAAATGTAAGGTTGATTTCCGCAAAACAAACAACAACACCCTGTTAAGGTGATAGTCTTCGGACTGTTAAAAACAATCATCCCGTTCAAGGTTAGTTTCAGCAACACAATAACATTGGAATCTGATTCCTGCACGCTCGACGTGTTAAGGGCAGATGTGAAAAACATACTAACCTGTAAATAAGACTGACTTCAGCAACCAACAAATTCAACTTGAAATGAACAAAAACGTGTCAGTCTGGAAAAGAGAAAAATGAATCAGAATCAATTTGTTAACGCGGTGGAGAACGGGATTACCGAAACCACCAACGGAATGCCTGCTTTCCGCGGCACCGATTCCAAAGTGCTTGATTTCTTCTATAAAGCGCCAGGGTATAGAAAAGACCAAGCAGAAGTTAAAGCCCTTTTTATTAAGGCTTTAGAGGAAGACCAGGTATTGGCCCTTCGAGTAGCTAAATGGCTGCGTGACGTAAGAGGTGGTGCTGGTGAGCGTCAGAGCTTCCGTACTATCCTTAAGTATGCAGCTGAGAACTTAGATACAGATATCTTGGAGTCTTTAGCTGCCAGTATCATAGAGCTTGGACGATGGGACGACCTTTGGACAATCATAGACCTTAAGAACCAGGAAGCTGTAGCTAACAAAATAGTAATGCTGATGGTTGAAGCTGGAATTGAAGCCAACTGCGGTTTAATGTTTAAGTGGATGCCTCGTAAGGGACCAATCCGTCTATTCCTTGAAAAAGGCCTTGGTTTAACCTCTAAACAATACCGTAAGATGGTTGTGGATGGCAGCAAAGTAGTAGAAACCCAAATGTGTGCCAAAAAGTGGGATGAAATCAACTTCTCACAGGTGCCGTCTATAGCTGCTTCAAGATACCGGAAAGCCTTTGCAAGAAATACCCCTAAGTATAAAGAGTACTTAGAGAAACTAACTAAAGCAGTAGCTACAAATGACTTCACAGAGGCACATGTAAACACTGGTGCTATCTTCCCGCATGATGTTATTCCTGCAGGAGCTATGACCTATTATGGTGGAAACACTGTAAGTGCAGAAGAGAAAGAGCATGCTATGGCACAATGGGCAATGCTCCCTAACTTTGTAGGTTCCATGAGTATTTTGCCAATCATAGACTCATCAGGTTCTATGTGTGGGAAACCAATTGGCAATAGGAATGCCATGACAATAGCTGCTTCCTTAGGTCTTTATTTAGCAGAAAAGAATACTGGTGTCTTTAAGAACGTAGTATGTAACTTCTCTGATAAAGCTGAACTTAAGGTTTTAGCTGGCAACCTCTTTGATAAACTGCAGCAGATACAGCAGATGCCTTGGGGAATGAATACAAACCTTGAGAGTGCTGTGGCAGAAATCCTAAGTGTAGCCAAAAGGAACAATGTACCTCAGAAAGACATGCCTGAAAGTATTATTATTCTTTCAGATATGCAGTTTGATGCATGTGTACAACTACCAAAAGCAAATGCAATGGATACTATAAACTGGATGTATGAAATGAACGGATACAATCCACCAGTAGTTATCTTCTGGAATATCGCTTCAAGTGATAATGTTCCTGTTAAGATACATGATACAGGGGTGGCCTTATTCTCAGGATATAGCCCAAGTATTATGAAATCTTTACTGGAGACAGACGGGAAAGATATCACCCCCTATGGCATGATGCTTAAAACCATTATGACAGAACGCTATAACTAAATAGAGACAAGAGTACATCCAGCATCACCTTTAACTGTAACTTAAAACAAAATGTACTCTGACTATAGCCCGTAGAAATGCGGGCTTTTTTTATGGAGGAACCATGGACGACAATTTTACCATGAATTATATCGAGAACGAATATAAGATTCGTAAGAAGTACGAAGGTGAACACCCACTAAGCTATGGAGAAATAGCGTGTGATGTGGTAGCCATACTTGGTGCAGATCGACAGGGCTTTGACCCCAACCCCCATAAAGTCACCCTTATTAACAATGGGCCTGATGAGAAATTGGTGCTATTTGTTATTGCATGTAAGGGAGATAATCCACAGAGATACTGGCGAATGATGATTAGTACTGATGAAGAAAAAGACAAGGTGTTTGCTAATGCTCACAGCAAGAAAACCCCCACAGAAGAACAGATAAACAGGTATATGGATGTTGCATTCAGCCTATTTCAAACAGTGGGGTGTATCACAGATGGTGTGTATTAAAGGCCCTAATGAGTATTTTGTAACAGATGACGGGGAAACTACAATTCATTTTGATTTGGTAACCTCCACATTTGAAAATAGTGTATACACGAAAGGATGCAGTTATACACTGACTGATGAGGATATGGAGCTTTTCCAAGCAGAGTATCTGCTGTGGTACAATGATGAGATATAAAGTTAGCAATTCAAGATTAGTGGTTAGCTTAGGCAATATACTAATCTTCTATCGAGAAGATGGGAGCTATGGATTTAACCCTAAATCTGGAGTATCTTTTGTATCCCTTCGTAAATTAGTTAAGGAGGTAGTGGAGAAATCTATCACTTCAAACGGCAAGGGGTATTCAGGGGATATTATTATATATGACCCTAATGAAACAGAACTGGAAATATTTATGGAAGTAATGGAGGAGTATGGAATTGGAAAATAAGATTGGAATTGGTTCCGTGGTGTTTTTTAAGCACCGAGAGTATAAAAATATCAAGGGACAGGAACGAATAAAACTTCTTAATAAGTTAAAGAATGGTGAGGACCTGGAAGAGTATCAAGCCATTAATCTTTACTCTAATAAAGAAGTGACAAGCGATGAAGTGGATTGGAGTACTTGGGAGTAACTTTTTATAAGTACCAACCCAAGTAATTTCTTCCATAATAAAAGAGCCACAATGATTACAAAAAGTTCAAGACACACTCTTTCCATCCCTAACAATACTAACAATGAGTTTAATATTGAGAAGGTAAAGAGAAGATTCTATTCTTCATTCTGTGATATAAAAATTAAGAAGTGTGGCCATGTCTGTTGCCACAGTCAAGAAAAATGTGATAATTGTGGCCTTGCTTATAAGTTATTGAATGATACTTTAATCTGCCCTAAAATGGTAGATGATTTTATAAAGGTGTTTTTGTTAGATACCAGCAGGCTTGAACCAGAGTTTAATTATCGAAAAAGGTCACAGTTTATTGATGACTTTGGAAAGTACGGTCTCTTTGGCTAATGTCGGTCCTACGCCGGCGATGATCTTTGCAAAATGGAAGTTGTTCATTGTTACTACACACTAAATATATAAAGACTTGTTCTTTTTTTTGTCCTCCTTTGTAAAGGAGGGGAACCACGGAGTGGTGGAGGATTTA
>SABI01000262.1 GCA_009929055.1 Spirochaetia bacterium
AAAAACCATTGAAGCATATGAGATATTACAAGATATGGGAGTCCCTCTTTTAATACATCAACCTTCGTATTCGATGATTAATAGATGGGTAGAACCTGAACTTCTTCCTGCCCTAAAAGAGTTAGGTGTTGGAACCATTTGTTTCTCCCCATTAGCTCAAGGAATGCTTAGTGATAAATATCTACATGGCATACCAAAGGAGAGTAGGGCAGGGACTCAAGGGACAGCATTATCATCAAATATGATTACCAAAGAAAACCTTGAAAAAATTGGTGCCCTCAATACAATCGCTAAAAACAGAGGACAATCTCTTGCTCAAATGGCTTTAGCTTGGGTCCTTAGACGAGAAGAAGTAACAAGTGTTCTTATTGGCGCTTCATCCTCTTCTCAAATAAAAGAAAATATTGCCTCTCTAGAAAATCTCTCCTTTAGTGAAGATGAATTAAAAGAAATAGATTCTTTTGCAGTCGATGGCGATATTAATCTCTGGGCTGCCTCGAGTAAACACAAGTAATAGAATTAAGAATAAAAACGCTATATAGAAGAAGCTGGAAGGCATCATACTTTCCAGCTTCTTGATAGATAATCCCTTATTTAGAATTTTCTACTATATGCTTCACATGGGCAAACTCAGCTATGATTTTTTTATCACTCTGTGGTTTTATCTTAATAACAATAGCCATAGCTATGAAGTTAAGGATAAACCCTGGGACTATTTCATACATATAGGTACCAAGTCCAATTTCTTTCCAAATTACAACCGTAATAGCTCCAACTATCATCCCACTAAGAGCTGATTGCCATGTACTCTTTTTACTAAAGAGAGCCATTAGAATCACAGGACCAAAAGCGGCACCAAAACCTCCCCATGCATATGAAACAAGGGCAAGAATGCTACTGTTTGGATTCATTGCCAGTAGTGCTGCAACAATAGCTATTGCTACGACACTAATTCTACTTACCCAGATAAGTTCTTTTTGTGAAGCATCCTTCTTTATCACTTTCTGATAAAAGTCCTCAGTAAGGGCACTAGAAGAGACAAGGAGCTGAGAATCAATTGTTGACATGATAGCAGAAAGAATTGCTGCAAGGAGAACTCCCCCTATCCAAGGAGAGAAAGAGTCTGCAATCATGTAGATAAACACCTTTTCTGCATCTCCTCCTGGGGCACTTTCATACAAAGCAATCCCAATGAGGCCTACAATAATTGCACCGCTAAGAGAAATAAGAACCCATACTGTTGCTATGAGAGTAGTTTTTGGAAGGTCCTTAATCCTCTTAATGCTCATAAATCTCACGAGGATGTGGGGCTGTCCAAAATAACCAAGACCCCATGCAAGAGTTGATATGATAGCAACAATCCCCATAATACCAGAAGAGGGAATGAGAGAAGATGAAATCCCTTTTATACTCGAAGCAACTCTTATAGCTTCAATACCCCCTACATTAAAAAAAGCAACCAATGGGACAGCTATGATTGAAATAACCATCAAGGTTCCTTGAAAAAGGTCAGTCCAGCAGACTGCTAAGAACCCACCAAGGAACGTATAGACCACTATAACTAACGCCCCAATAATAATCGCTACTTGATAAGAAATTCCAAACATTGATTCAAAAAGTTTTCCTGCACCAGCCATACCACTTGAAGCATAGATTGCAAAGAAAAGGAGGGTAATAATGGCACTTATAATACGTAACAAACCAGTAGGATCTTTATAGCGGTTTTCAAAGAAGCTAGAAATTGTAAGAGAAGAAGTTTTCTCAGTATACGTTCTTAACCTGGGAGCTACGAGTAACCAGTTGACAACTGTTCCTATAAAAAGACCTACAGCAATCCAACTTTGACTAATCCCGTACAAGTAAACAGCACCTGGAAGACCCATAAGGAGCCAACCCGACATATCACTCGCTTGAGCAGAAAGGGCCGTTACCCACTTGCCCATTCCCCTCCCTCCAAGGAGATAATCTTCGATGTTATTTGTCTTTCGATAGAAATAAAGACCAACTGCCATAAGAAATAATAAATAAATTACAAATGTGATAATCGTTGCACCTAGGGCCATAAAGATATCCTTATAGTGAAAATTTTGTGTGTTAGCATAGTATAATAGAGTAATTAATGCAAGAAAATGAATTTTTATCTAATAAGTGCAGCTCCTCATGTTTTAGGCAGGAGCTGCTTAAAGGTAAGCTAGTGTGATTTATTTAGAGAATAAAGGGGCAAAAATATTGTAGTACCCCATAACAAATACAAAGAGGACTAATAAAGGAAGAATATATGTAACATACCCTTTTGCCCATTTAGGAAACTTAATTCCCTTCCCTGTATCTGCTTCTTTAATAAAAGCATTCCATCCCCATCCTTTTTTAGAACAACAAAAGAGGAGGAATACAAGAGATCCTAGTGGTAATAGGGTAGAACTTACAATAAAGTCTTCTAAGTCCAATACATTAGTTCCTTCGCCTAATGGTTGAAACCCTGCTAATAGGTTAAATCCTAAAATACATGGCATTGAAAGGAGAATTATAATGACAATATTGAACATAACAGCCTTCTTCCTTGACCATGAATGTACGTCAATCCAGTAACTTACAATATTTTCAAAGACCGCTACGAGGGTAGAAAGGGCGGCAAACCCCATAAAGATAAAGAAGAGTGTTCCCCAAATTCTTCCCCCTTGCATTGCATTAAAGATATTAGGAAGGGTGATAAAAATTAAAGATGGGCCCGCATCAGGGGCAACATTAAATGCAAAAGAGGCCGGAAATATAATTAAACCACTCATAAGGGCAACAAATGTATCTAAGGCAACAACATTTATTGTTTCCCCTGTGAGACGGCGTTCTTTTCCAATATAACTTCCAAATATAGCCATGCTACCAATACCAAGACTTAATGTGAAAAAAGCTTGACCCATTGCTGCATAAATAGCATTCCAAATACCAGCTTCTTGCAAACGGGAGAAGTCAGGAAGTAAGTAGAACTTTAACCCCTCACTTGCACCTTCAAGTGTTACAGACTTAAAGACAAGTATAAGCATGACAGCGAGTAATGCACTCATCATATATTTAGTAATACTTTCAACCCCTTTTTGCAAACCTAGTGCACATATTCCTAGACCTAAGAGGGTAGCTATTATCATCCAAATGGTCATAGTAAATGGACTATTAAGGAGGTTCCCAAAGTAGGCTCCTACCATTTCTGGACTAAGAGAACTTAAATCTCCTCTAGCCATTGCTACAAAGTAGGCAAAAATCCACCCACTCACCGTTGTGTAAAACATCATTAACACGTAATTCCCACCAATAGCGATAGGACCATATCTGTGCCATGAAGTCCCTTTTGGTTGAAGCGTTTTAAAGGCTAAGCCTACGTTCTGTTTTGATGCTCTTCCTACAGAAAATTCCATCACCATGATTGGTAAGCCAAAAATTAATAAAAAGAGGATATAAAGAAGAACAAATGCAGCTCCTCCGAATTTTCCTGTAATAAATGGG
>SABI01000263.1 GCA_009929055.1 Spirochaetia bacterium
TATTGTGAACTAGATACTATGGCAATGGTAATGATTTATGAAGGGTGGAAGGATCTATTACAATAAAAAATAGAATAATATGGAGATGATTTGTATATTCTACCTTCAAGATATAATAAATGAATTGCAATAAGAGGTACACATTGTGGCGCTCTATATTAAGGTTCCTACAAATGGAACACATTGCTCATTATGTTCTTGTTTCATGAACAACTAATTCCTATTAGATAAAAATCATGCATATTCACCTCATTTTCCTAACCAGTAAAGTTCTTCATAGAAAGAATCCCAAAGAGGACAAGATTCTTTTATAAAATTCCCTAAATTAGTGGTGTACTCATCTCCATGTGGGTGGAGTTTCTTCCAGGCATATATGAGGTTGTTTGCATAGATAGAGAAAGAATCATCTAAGAGCTCACTTAATTCTATCAAAGAGTCATTCTCTCCCCTATATAAGCCAAGAAGTATACCTTTTAGATACTCTACCTCCGATGAATGAAAGGAGGATTCTCTGTATGAATGAAGCTTTGTAGCAAAGTTATCCATTACCTCTTCTAACATCTCATAGGCAATTTCTGCTGGGTATAAATAAGACCCTCCTCGTTGGCTTCGTACTCGAGCATAGCACTCATCAATCTCTAGAGAGCCTATAGCACCATACACATCATCACTGACTTCTTCTACTGAGTGCGATTTAGCAAGGAGGTCTTTCACTTCTTGCAATACAACAGCAGCTATAACAGGGTCTCGTTGTACTAAAGAAATCAACACCCTGAGAGCTTCATCTCCACTTACTATTCTCAAAAGATCTTTGTCTTCTTTATCACTCATTCTACTCATCCTCTCTCCTATGTATGTTAAAATGGGGCAATTTAAGAGTAGCTGCCTTTGCACGCTACTTCTTTTCTCCTTTTAACTTTTTAAGGGCAGCTTCTGGAAGAAAGGAAGAAGCCTCATCAAAAAGTTTCGTTCGCATACTGTAATCATCAGCTAGAAGAAGCTTTTGTATAGTAGCAACAATGAAATCAGAATCAGAACACCTTTTAGCAAACCCAACGAACTTATCATAGCCATCGTGTGTATATATTAACTCAAATTCCCAGTCAAGCTCTGTTGTTGACTCCAAAGCCCAAGAGTCAGTCTCATAAAATAAGACCATGAGTTTTAATCCTAGTTTAGGTTCTAGCTCGAGTGGGCTGAGCATTTCTAGTGATCTCTTAAGTAGATCTAAGATTCTCTTACCTGATAACCCACGGCGCCCTTGATGGGTAATAGTGTGGATATTCTCCTTAAATAGGGAAACTTTCTCAATTGGAGAAGAAGTTATCGTTGTTATCAACATTAGGGCAGATGGAGACTCTATAGCGAGTTTTAAAAGTGTCTCAACTAATATACTTTTATCAAGGGCCATCAGTAAGTCACGAGCGTGATAATATTCGTCATAGGTATTCATCAATTTTTCTCCTCATGTATAAAACAAGACATAAACAATCTTCTTCTTGTACTCATTATTATGTTTCTTTTTATCGTATCTTATAGTTCTTTTAATGTTGATAAAAGCCATGGATGTTCGATTTTCTCTTTTTTTGTGGATGTTTTATAAGGAAAAAGTTATGGAAATGACAACCTTGTCTTATCAATTCATTATGAGTAGACTTTTAGTATCGTTTTACTATATGAGGAGACAGGCATGAAAACAGAAACAAAGATGATTCCAATTAAAACAGAACAAGGCGAGTATAAAGTCTGGACTAAACGCTGTGGAGAGAACCCAACGAAACGACTATTACTACTTCATGGTGGACCTGGAATGAGCCATGAATACTTCAAGAGTTTTGATAAGTGGTTTACCGATAGCGACATCGAATACATATACTATGACCAATTAGGGAGTCATAACTCAGATAATCCCAATGACAGATCTTTTTGGACTATCGAGCGATTTGTTGATGAAGTAGAGCAGGTGCGTAAGGCTCTAGATTTAGGACCAGAAAACTTCTTTTTATTAGGTCACTCTTGGGGAGGAGTCCTTGCCATAGAGTATGCTCTCTCACACCCAAAAGCCCTTAAGGGTCTTATCATAAGTAATATGATGGCAAACTGTATAGCCTATCAAAAGTATGCTGATGAAGTATTAGCTCCCCAAATTGATTCAATTTCCCTTAAACGAATTAGAGAACTAGAGAAAGCAGGTCAATATGAGAGTGAAGAGTATAATAACTTACTTGTCCCCTACTATGAACGCCATGTCCTTAGAAAACCAATGGGAGAGTGGCCAGAATGTGTTACTTCAGCTCTCTCAAACGCCAACCAAGATTTATATGTGTACATGCAAGGACCTAGTGAATTTGGCATAGCGGGAGTATTAGCAACGTGGGATAGATCAAAAGATCTCTCTTCAATCAATATTCCTACTCTTACCATAGGGGCAGAGTATGACACGATGGATCCTCATTACATGAAGTGGATGGCTCAAGAACTACCAAAAAGTTCATATCTGTACTGTAAAAATGCAGGTCATATGGCTATGTGGGACGACCCTGAAGTGTATCATAAAGGCTTAGCAGATTTTATTAACAAGGTATAAGGGTGAGCATGAAATATTCATCAGTTAAAGAGGAGAGCTTACCCCTTTTTCTAATCAGATGATGTTCTTTTCTCACTTTGTACCTATGAGCTAGGGATGGCTCTAATCCTATCAAAGCTAGGCTTCAAAGCCTAGCTTGATGAAAAGCTTCTATGTTAAATTTAGTTCCTATCTCATTATCATATGGCACTGCTCTCTAGAAGATAAAGTGAGGTAATAATTACAAGGCTTATAGGTTAACTTAAAATCCCCTTAACTAAAGCTCACTCATACATCCAAGCTCCGAAAGCCCTTGCTGAGTAAAATTGAACTCTAAATTTCGTTCACGCACCTTCTTTGCAATAAGCTGTTGTGCTTTTGTTTGATCTATAAGGAACAGCATAGTATTACCTATCTCCTATTATTCATCTCTATTACTATTATAATAGTATGAGAGATAATTAATTAACTTGAAACTCTAGAGCTCCTTTATGCGTTATTGTTACAAATCAAAGAGAAATCTCTCTCCCCTTATCTATTATGTAAGATGAACTACTTCATCAGTATTTATCATATATGGTAAGTGCAGATTCCATGATAGAGCCCATACATTGCAATAATGCTATGATGTTGTCCATATTTCCCCCATTATAATCGATGAAGGGTGTTATAATAACTAAGGCAATATCATGCTCTTCATTATACTGAACAAAGTTGAAATATCCTGGGTGTGCACCACTGTCCCCTTTACCTACTGAGGTCTTTGATATCCCCAAGGCATACAACGTGTTTCCTTCAGGGATAACTTTCATCCTTTCAATTTGAGAAGGAGACAGAGGCCCTTTTCCCGAAAGCAAAATTTTTATCCATCGAGCCGAGTGCTTATGATGTTCCCTGCCCCAATAT
>SABI01000264.1 GCA_009929055.1 Spirochaetia bacterium
CATCTTTACCCCTAATGCACTAAAGGCACTAAAGACGAAGTTGATACCCCAAAGGGAGTCAGCAAGACTCACCCCAAGTGGGCCAATAAGGATAAGAAGTTTACTAAGGAGCGTAAGCAAGGCATAACTAATAAGATAGGTAATCATCACAAGGGCTATATGATAGGTTAAGGTATCTAGAGATTCTCCATCAGTTGATAGATATGAACCAATTGGCCTCTCTTCTTGGAATCTACTAAAAAATCCTGTCTTCTGCTTATTGGTCTCAAAATTCTTATGGTACTCTTTCCCAACCCACCCTTTTTTAATCCCTGTGTTAATGAGGACAACACCACCAAAAGAACCTACGAGAAACCCTATCGCTGCCATTGTTAACCCAACTGAAGGACCCGCTTCAAACCCCATACTTTGCCAAGTAGAACCAATACTAAAAGCTTGACCTGGCCCTAATTCCCACCCAAGAGCAAGGGTGAATCCAATTGCTGGAAATAAATCTGGCATCACCGTTGAAATTAGCAACGCTGTCACAAGGAGCCCAAAAAAGGTTTGTAATCCATACTGACCAATTACTGCAGTAACGTTTTGAGCAAGAATCCTTCTGCTGTTTTTCTTATTTTCACGCTTCCCTGTCACTCGAAGCATCATAGAAATAAAACTAATATTTAGAAGGTGATAAACTAATTCCCCTAGATAATCACTACCTAAATTCAACATTGGAGCAATAAAGTTGTAAAAGACGAGGAGTAAAATCCCTGCTAATATTGGAGATGGAATTAGATATTTTTGAAAAAACTTTATTCTAGCCCGTAAAAAAGCTGCAAAAAGTAAGGAGAATGAAATAATCCCAATATGAATAATATAATTCCAGTTCATCTATATACCCTCCTTAAGATACGAATCTAAGTAGATGTGATACAATTCTACATATTTTAAGATTGATTGTGCAGGTTTTATTCGTACTCTATATATTCTTGAAGCATGAGTGAATTCTAAGGTGCTTTTGGCATTGATTATTATTGAACTAATAGCATCAAAATTAAAGACTATTGTCTTTTCACTAAAGCATGTCTGCCCTTTCATGAAAGAGGCGACATGCACAATAAAAGTTCTATTTGTTGCATTAAAGGAGAAATTTTTACTTAATACAATGAGTTTATTGCCATCAGCACACTGAAATAATAGACCATCATCGGTAGTAAAGAGAGGAACAGATGATTCTTTTTTTGCTAATTCTTCTAAAAGGGATTGTTCCCATGTATGCCAAAGAGCGACTGAGGGATAAAAGGGAGTCTCGTTAATTCCTTTTATTTCATCAAATTCATTCATCTGCCAACTACTGTGGCAATTATTACATTTAAAAGTATCTTTAGATCCTTCTATCGTAGAGAAAGAAGAACACGATGGACAGGCATAAAGAACCTGTTCAATCCACTTAGCTCTATTGGTACTCTTATAAGGAATGTGGGATTTTTTTTGCCATTTATCGGCACTAAAAGTGAGAGAGGAGTTCAATAAAGAGGTTAATTCTTTTATACTCTTATGCTCAAAATCTTCTTTTTGAATTACTTTAACAACTTTGAGAATAATAGGCCCTTTGCGCCTTTCAGATGCCCACCTAGGTTTAGAGTTATAGGCACCTTCTAAATGAAATACCACGACTGGAACACGAAATAATCGAATTAATTTTGCTGTAGCATCGTTAACAGGAGTACTATCTCCATCCCAGGTTCTTGTCCCTTCTGGGAAAAACCCAACAACTCCATTATGAGAAAGAGTCTCTCTCATAGCTTTAATTGTATGCATATCTGACTTACCTTGTTGTTTAGAAATCCCTTTAACAAGTTTGTCAAAAATAAAGTTTAGCAGCTTTGTCTTGAACAAATATGCTCCCATTACCCAATGTATATGAAAAGGAGTTGAAGAGGATAAAAATACAGGGTCATAAATGTGCGTATGATTGCCTATAACAAGGAAAGGGCCTTTCTGCGGAAGCTTTTCGTACCCTTCTAATCTCACATCGTAGTGATGTAACATCCACTTACCGTAGGTAGGTCTAACTAATTTAATAAGCCAAGGTGTTTTTGACATAAACCATCCTTTTTGTAAATATAACACAGACTTGTTGTTGCGTCTATTGAACAACATTTTTTAATAAGATAGTCAAAATTAAAAGATAGTAAAAGGGTATTCTCCTATAATTCTTCCTACAACTTCATCAATAGAGAGATTACTTGGAACCATAACAGGAAAATCTGTATGGTAGACTTCATTGACTCTATTGCCTAATAGGGAATCTAGATGTTCTTCCTCTACTCCACTTTCTCTCAACCTTCTAATGAGGGTAAGTGTTCCACCAAAACCAGGAATTCCTGAAGCCCCATTAAGTTTATCTTCAATTGTATGGGGAGCATGGTCACTCTCTATCCAATCGATAGAGCCATCAATAAGTCCATTAAACACAGCTTCACAATCTTCTTTAGAGCGTAATGGGGGATTCATTTTTGCCAATAGCCCTTGAGTTTCCATAAGTGACTCATCTAAAAGGGCATGATGAGGGGTTGCTCCGCAGGTAATATTCATCCCCCTTCCTTTATGATAATTCACCATCTCAATAGCCTCTTTTGTTGAAATATGGCAAATATGGAGGGTTCCTTCAAAAGAAGTCTCTTTACAAAGGGCGATTTGTTGTTCGAGTGAAGAAATTTCTGCCTCTTTAGGACGAGCAATTGTATGGGAAATAGGATTTTCTAAAGTAAAGAGATCATTACGAATAAGAGACTCATCTTCACAGTGAACTGCAAGAACTCCCTTATAGTGGCTTCTTTTTAAAGCTCCATATACCTCCCTTAAGAGGTGGACTGTGGTAACACCCATATTTCCAGTTGAGTGTCCTGCAAAGAGCTTGAACCCTATGAGATGAGGAAATAGGTGTCTATAGAGGGTAACGAGGGTCTCTATTTGGGAGGGGTCACTCGTTAAGCCACCATAGACGCAGTAATGCATTTCAACCCCTTTTTCTCTCTCTAATTCCTTTGTAATAAGCAAGCCCTCTTCAAGGCGTTTACTAATGAGGTGGGGAAATGTAAGGGGTGGAGAAGTATTGGGCATATCAAAAAGGGTGGAAAAGCCCCCTAAGGAGGCGACGCTCAAAGCGTGGCGCATGGTTTCCTTTTCAGACTGATCCCAGTCTCTAGTGTGAACGTGTGGGTCTATCATAATAAATCTGGTGCCTCCCTAATTATATATTCATATGAAACAAAGGTGCCCCATTGGCATGTAAGTCTATCACCACAGGCACACTCTCCACACATGCCGATTCCACACATGGTGTGTAATTCTAATGAGAGATAGATATGTTCTGGGCTTACCCCTTTTTCTAGGAGTATATGAGCTGCTTTTTTCATCATCACAGAAGGACCTACAATGTATGCACTATAAAGAGAACCTTCCTCAATGAGGG
>SABI01000265.1 GCA_009929055.1 Spirochaetia bacterium
AAATACCCCTGTACAGTATTAGAAGTACCTTAGAATCATTAAATCTCATAATGGTTATCCTCTTTTTCCAATTTTTAATTCAAAGTAAAATTAAAGAAAATAAAGAATTTATTAGGGTAAACAACGAGTTATCAGATAAATTATATCAACTAGGGATTTTACAAGAGAAAGTTGAAGAGAGTGCCCGCTTAAAAGAGAGAAACCGCCTTGCTCATGAAATCCACGACATCCTTGGCCATTCTCTTACGAGTATTTCAATTGCAATAGAAGCATGCCTTGAGTTATCTAAAAAAGGAAATAGTGAACTGCATACCCGCTTAGAAAAGATAAAGAGGGTAATTAACCAAGGCCTTACTGATGTAAGAAGGTCAGTAAGAGAGTTAAAGAGTGATGCAATAGCTAAGTCATCCCTCCTTTCTGCCCTTGAAGGCCTCATCAATGATGCCTCTTCATTAGGAGATCAAAGTGTGGGGTTTATTATTATTGGAAATGCAATTGACTTAGATGATGATGAAGAGCAAACAGTCTATCGCCTTGTTCAAGAGAGTCTTACTAATTCTTTTAAACATTCAAAGAGTTCTCGAATAGATGTCACCTTGAATTATACAAAAAAACATCTTCTCGTCCAAATAGCAGATGATGGTGTTGGATGTGATATCATAAGAAAACATTTTGGACTCGAACACATTGAAGAGAGACTCGCCCTATTAGGAGGATCTGTTGTGTTTAGCTCTAGTCTTGGTTGTGGCTTTCAAACCACAGCAACTATCCCCCTTCGTAAAGGAGTTACCTTAGTATGATTAAGATACTAATAGCTGATGATCAGGAATTAATTAGAGACTCCCTCCACCTCCTCATTAGCTCAGATGATAGATTTAAGGTAATAGGGATGGCTGTTGATGGAAAAGAGGTAGTAGAGATGGCCCTCTCTCTTAAACCTGATGTCATATTGATGGACATTAGAATGCCTAAAATAAATGGTCTTGAATGTGTAAGCCTCATTAAAGAAAAAGATGATCAAATAAAAATAATTATACTTACCACTTTTGATGATGATGAATATGTCTATGATGCCGTCAAAGGGGGAGCTGATGGGTTTCTCCTTAAAGGAATTTCAAAACATGATCTTTTATGTAGTATTGTCACAGTATATGATGGAGGAACTTCAGTAGACCCTCAAACAGCACAAAAAGTCTTTTCCCTCCTTGGACGCCTTGCAGGCTCTTCCTTTAGATCAATTCAAGATAGTGATGATAGATTTAAAGATTTTTCAATGCAAGAAATCCATATTATGCAGCTCATAGGCAAAGGATTTTCTAATAAAGAAATTATGCAGGAAGTAAATTTCTCAGAAGGGACTGTGAGAAATTATATAAGTAATATTTTAAAGAAATTAGATTTAAGAGACAGAACACAAATTGCAATATTTGCAATTCAGTCAGGATTAATGTTACGGGACGTGAAACATGTCGATGAATAATTTTAGAGCATGGAAGATTCCCTTCATTATAGCGATCGTTCTCTTACTCCTTATTATCGTTATATCAGTGGCAGTATACAGAAACAACACGATAGTTCTTGAACTCTCTTTGTATTCAGGAAACAGCTGGAAAGTGCCTCAAAACTTTGCTTATGCAATATACGACAGAGCTGTTGAGATGTTTGAAGAGCGCTATGCAAAAAAGGGTTTTAAAATCAAGCTACGCACAGGAACAATGTACAAAGATTATTCTGAAATGTTTGCTCAACTTGTCCTTAAAGGGAAAGAATCAGACCTTTTTCTTATCCTTGAAGAAGATTTTAACACCTATGCAGCGATAGGGTTATTAGAGAACCTCGACTCATCTATCAAAAAGAGCTCATTTAATGCAGATTCTTTCTTTTCTAATGCCCTTGAAGCAGGCCAGTATCAGGGCTCTCAGTACTCAGTTCCTATTGGTATCGTCCCCTCCTTCTTAATTGTAAATAATGATTTATTAGATTCCTTGGGTCTACACATCGATATAGATAATTGGGATTGGAATCAGTTTTATTCCCTTTGTGAAGCTATTACACAAGACTTAGACGGGGACGGTTCACCCGACAGATTCGGTGTAGAAGGGTATGATTGGCATCATGCTTTTTACACTAATGATAGAGCCTTGTTTAATGAACAAAATACAAAAGCTGAGTTTAATGATGAAAGAATGAACGAATTATTACTCTTTTTAAAGGATCTTCATGCCCTTAACCAAGGAGTTCTTGTCCGTAATGGATTTTTTGAAAAAGGAAAAGTTGGCTTTAAAACATTTAACCTTTCAGAATTTAGAGTTTATGGCTCATATCCTTACAAAGTGCTCCGTTATAATCAATTTAATTGGGATGTCCTCCCTTTCCCTCAAGGTCCAAATGGAAATAGTAAATCAAAGCTCTATACTGTGCAGATGGGGATGAGTAGTAGGACACGAAACAAAGAAGCTGCCTTTAAATTCCTTGAATTTATCTCAAGTGATGAAGCTTTCCAATATGAGATTTGGAATTATTCGAATATGTTACCAGTAAATAGAAACGTGTTCGAACTTTTGTATGATTCCGATGTGATGCAACGGGATGGCCTTCAGTTCCTCGACCGTAATTTTATTGAGGATATTATAGATCATTCGTACATAGACCCTAACTTTAAAACATATCCTGTTATCGACAGAGACATTACGCAAAGAATCTTTACTATTATTGCTCAAGATGAGGACATACCACGAAGCATAGGGGAATTAAGAGACCTTATTAATGATTCCCTTAATTCTACCCCTTATGTGAGATTAACAACTCACTAAATAGAATCTTTCTCTATTTCTTCAAACTTTTCATAGATACTATTAAACAGTTCAATAGATAAATCAGACTCTTTCCATCCACTCACCTTGTAGAGTTTCTCTTTTAGAGAAAGTCCTTCAATACTCTTTAATAACAGTTCATCACTTTCTAACATCTTATTATGTTCATCTGTTGCATAAAAAGAGAGGGCACAGAGATAGGCCTTTCCTATATGAGTCCACCCTTTATTTACCTTAATAGCTTCAATAATAATTCCCATTAACCTGTCATCATAGCGAAGCTTTCTCTTTAAGTCTCGTCCAACTCGGTAGAGAGTATCACCAAGAGCTAAGTTTTGAAAACGTCTTAATAAATCATCAATATGTTCAAGTAAATCATTGTTGGTAAATACAGTAGGGTAGAGCTCTAGTAAAACCTCACTTGACTCAACCATTGCCTCTCTCACCAGGGTGAGTACTTCTTTGTCTTCTAACACCGTAGCAATAAGGGGGGAGGTTGGATGTTTACTAAAACCTACATAGGAAGTAGTTGCATGCCCTAGATTGTGGATAAATAACTTCCTATCCACATATGCTTCAATAGGGGTCACTGGGTGTAAGTCCTTCACCTCGGGGAGAGCTCCTATAAACCCATTTT
>SABI01000026.1 GCA_009929055.1 Spirochaetia bacterium
TTGCTTCACTTTCGCATTGATTTAACTTACACCCAAGGGTGTAGATGAATACCTTCATGCATCCTCCATCTTTTTTACTTCTTCTATTTTCAGCCGAGTTAATATTTTGTCACTCGCCTCTTTTAATTCACTTCTCATATAGTGGGCATACGGATTATAGCGCTGTAGATCATAAAAGAGTTGAAGAGGGTCGTTACAGGTTTGTTCTACTATACTCATAAGTCGTTTGTACCCAACTGTCGCAAGTTTTGTCGGCTTAAGATGTAACTCATCGAGCATCCTGCCAACGAAGTGGGTAACCCCTTGAGAATAGGCGGCTTCTTTATCATGCTCTTGAGGGCTCATCTCAATAACATCTATCTCCATCTCTTTAAAAAGGGTAATCCAATACTCTTTTTGATCAACTGAGCACCTAAGAGGGTGAAAAACAAGGGGAAGGCCTCGTAAACCCTCTTTTGCAGAGTCTGGCCCAAACATCGGGTGAGTTGCTATAAGGGGTTGTCCTTTGTGGAGAATTTCACTCATTAACTGAGCTGGATAGACTTTTACTGAGCAGGTGTCGATAACAAGGGTATCATCAGAAATATGATCTTTAATTGAATTCAATACTTCTTGGAGAGAAGAGATTGAGACACATAAAAAGATTACATCACAAGAGCATAACGAGTCAAAATCAACTAATTTTACCCCATCAATAATAAGGTCTCTCTTACTTCGATTATACCCAACCACTTCAACTTTTTTAGACAACTGTGTTGCCCAAAAAGCACCAAACCGGCCTAAGCCATATACACCAACTTTCATAATGGAAACACCATACCACACATTGCATTATCCATACAATCTGATGAATAATAGTTCTCGTTAGGGATACAACACTTTTTCTCTTTGTGGTATCCTATTGTCGTTATAATTATTGTTAAGGGGTACAAAACATGTCATTTTCACACACAATGAAAGAGAAGGCTATTGCCTTACAAAGAATCTTAGTTCTCCCAGAAGGGCTAGAAAAAAGAACTCTCCAAGCTGCACGACTTATTATGGATGAACGCATTGCTAAACAAGTCTATCTCCTTGGAAATACTAAAGAAGTCCAAAACTTAGCCAATGAATTGAATATCTCTATTGAAGATATTTCAATTATTGACCCAGTTGCTTCTGATAAAAGAGAAGAGTATTCAACTCTCTACTATGAAATGAGAAAGCATAAAGGGATGAGTAAAGAAAATGCATATGAACAAATCGCCCATCCCCTCTACTTTGGGGCAATGATGGTTCACATTGGGGTTGCAGATGCTATGGTTGCAGGGGCTGAACATACTACCGGTGATGTGCTTCGTGCCTCTTTTCAAATTATTAAAACAAAACCTGGAATAAAGAGTGCCTCTTCTTGCTTTATTATGGAGACAAAAGAGAAAGATTTAGGGGCAAACGGTTCCTTTATCTTTAGTGATTGTGCAACAATTCCTAACCCAACAAGTGAGCAACTTGCTGAAATCGCAATCTCTTCTGCAGAGTCTTGCCAAACATACCTTAATACTACCCCAATTGTGGCAATGCTTAGTTATTCAACAAAAGGGAGTGCCTCTGGAGAACTCGTCGATAAAGTAGTAGAAGCTACAGCTTTAGTAAAACAAAAGGCTCCTACTTTATTAGTTGATGGAGAATTACAACTTGATGCAGCTATTATTGAATCAGTTGGAAAAAGTAAAGCAAAAGATTCAGTTGTTGCTGGTAAGGCAAACACCCTTATCTTCCCAGACCTTCAAGCAGGAAATATTGGCTACAAATTAGTACAACGCCTTGCTCGAGCTGAGGCATATGGTCCAATCCTCCAAGGGTTTGCAAAACCTGTGAGTGATTTATCACGTGGGTGTAGTGTTGAAGATATTGTTGTTACGAGTGCTATGACTCTCAGTCAAGATTAGTAGATAATGAATGAGATAAAGACAAACATACTCCACAATGTGGAGTATGGAGTGTTCATATGAAGGCAAAAGTTTCTCTTATTGATGGCTCTCGTAGTCCTAATAGGACTATTTTGTCCTTATCATGGCCTATTATATTAGACCAAAGCTTTAATACTCTTATTCAATATGTCGACACTGCTATGGTAGGTTCTCTAGGGGCTATAGCAACAGCGGCGGTGGCAGTAAATGCTTCAACTATTTGGTTAGTAAATGGGACACTCTACTCCTTTGCAGCAGCCTATGCTGTTGTTATTGCTCGTCATATTGGGGCAAATCAACCAGAAAAGATAAAAAAAAGTCTTCATCAAGCATTCCTTGCTATTATCTTTCTCTCACTTATCGTTACTCTATTAATGAGTGTAATCTCTCAGCACCTTGCCATTTGGTTAGGGGTTGAACAAAAAGTTATTGCAGATGCAATTTCCTATCTTACTATTATCTCATTAAGTTATCCTTTTCTTATCACCTTTATGTTTTTATCAAATATTATTAGAAGTAGTGGAGACACAAAGACTCCCCTCATTAGTAACATATTTACAAATGTAGTGAACGTGGTAGGAAACTTTATCCTCATATTTCCTTCTCGAACTATTGAATTATTTGGTAAAGAGCTCAATATCTATGGAGCTGGAATGGGGGTAAAAGGGGCTGCAATTGCAACCTTTACCAGCCACCTCCTTTCAGCTACTATTCTCTTCATTGTCATCATCACTAAAGAGTCTGATGTGAAGGTGAAGTTGAATGAAATTAAATTAAAATTTGACAAAGTTATAACACGGCACGTATTTAGAGTGGGTATCCCGATGGCACTTGAGAGGATAACCCTTTCAAGTGGTCAAATAGTACTTACCGTGTTAATTACTCACCTTGGTACTGCCTCCCTAGCAGCCCACCACCTTGCTATTACTGCTGAATCAATTACCTTTATGCCAGTAAGTGGCTTTAGTGTTGCTGCAGCAACACTCGTTGCCCAATCTCTCGGAGCTGGTAAAAAAGAATTGGCAAAAGATTTTGCTAAGCGAGTTCTCACCTATGGAATAGCCCTTATGAGTGCAACAGGTCTCTTTCTATACCTAGCGGCACCCCAATTAATGTCATTTTTCACAAATGACCAAACAGTAATTGCATTAGGGGCACGAGTGTTACGAATTGAGGCATTTGCCCAACCCTTTTTTGCAATGAGTATTGTTATTGGAGGAATTTTAAGGGGAGCTGGAGATACTAAATGGCCTTTTATCTACTCAATTATTGGTATGTGGATAGTGAGGCTCTTACCAGCATACATATTAATCACCTTCTTTAATGGCAATTTAGTCATTGCATGGTCATGTATGGTAGCAGATTTATTTGTTCGAGGACTACTCAATTTGTATCGTTACAAAAAAGGTCAGTGGGTCGATGTCTGGAAAGATGGGTAGAATAACTCACTTAGCTCAAGAAGATCTTCTATTGAAAAAACCTCTCCCCTTGTAAGGGGATTAAACCTACTCGTTTTAATAATCGTATCAATCTCACTTGGGTCAATGTGTGTAGCTAGTTCTCCATGTAAGAGATTGTTTCTCATCGTTTTTCTACGAGAAGCAAAAAGATCATGAACTATGATAAAAAAAAGAACTCTTAGGTATTCAGGAATTAACGAAACTTCTCTTTTCTTGAAGTGAATAACAGATGAGTCGACATTTGGTGGAGGATAAAAGTTAGCAGCTTTTATGGTGAAAAGAGATTTCACATGGTAATCAACTTGGCAAAGAATACTCAAAGTAGACCAATTCTTAGTTCCTGCAGAACCAACTATTCTATCTACTACCTCTTTTTGAAGGGTGAACACCATTATGGGGGAACCTACCCTCTCTTCTAATAGACGAGCTATAATAACAGAGCCTACATTATAAGGAAGATTTCCACATATAGCAGAGGGAATGTCCCCCTTCGCTACTACCTCTTTATATGTTCTTAACATATCTCCTTCGATAAGGGTAAAATGTGGGATATCGTTAAATGCTTGTTCTTTTAAAATTGAGATAAAACCCCTATCAATTTCAAAAGCAGTAACTTCAAACCCCTTATCGAGTAAGAGAGTAGTAATATTTCCTATCCCTGGACCTACTTCCCACACTTTCATCCCCTCCTCTAAACCTAAGGAAGAGACTATTTTTTCCCTAATAGAAGTTGAAAGGAGGAAGTTTTGACCAAACTTTTTACTCATTGCAAGAGAGTTTTCTTCAAGGAGTGCTTTTATCTGAGTTGGGGAGTCGTAGGCAAAGGTCCATTTCATATGTGAGTGTTTTCCTTGAATGAATAGTGAAATGAGAGTACCAAAGAACAGTAGAGAGGGTCAAGAAGAGGACAATTGTAAGAGAAAATATAATCCATGGATTAATCACACTGAGGGGAAGAACTTGACTCTCTAATATTGAATAAATGAGTCCTCCTATCATCTCTACCCCTTTTTGAATAAATTCTATCGTAATAGCAATAGAGATAATACTCATAGTAAGAAATATAATAATGAGTGGCGTGAGTATCAAAGTATAGAGGATTCCAATAGGATGAAATGAATTGAAGATGAACAGCGATATGACTCCTGTTAATCCCATTGCACTTATACTAAGGCTAAGAGAAGAGGCAATTACGTGAGGAAGGTATACTTCTAACAACCTACTAAAGAGGGAAGAAATAGTGAGTATTGCATAGATTGCCACATAGGAATATAGGGCAGCTAGAGCCATCATTGAAGAGGGGAACATAAGGGAATGGATTATGATTACACACATGAACCTATCCTCTTTGGTGTGTATAAAGGGCACCATTGAGACAAATAAAGAGAGGACACTTCGCATGAGAGAAGGTTTGTTTCCTGCAATAAAAAGGTAAAAAAAGGCAACAAGTAGAGAAAGAAAGACTCCCCACTTTTTACTAAAGACTTTAGAAAAAAAAGTTAAAAAAAGGGAAATGAGTATCGACAAATGCATTCCTGAGAGGGCAAAAAGGTGCGCTACCCCTTTTATGGAGGCACTTTTTGTAATGATGTAAGCTTTTTCCCCTTTAATCCCTAGGGTAACAAGAAGGATTAATTCCTTCACTTTATCATCGACGTTTTCAATTCTACCCATAATATATTCTTGAATTTTTTCTCGTAAAAGAAGTCCTTTTGAACGATGAGTTATCTTATAACTTGTTACTATAAATAAAGAGGTATGATCATCTGATGGAATGAAATGACCACTCAAAGAGACTTTACTTCCAGCCCTTAGATAGTTACTCCCCTTTATTATTGATAAAATTTCTATCCTTTTATAAAGGGAAATCGAATGAGAACTCTTGAGAGCATCTGCTTTGACAGTAACTACAGTATTCCCATTTTCTGACAGAGTTGAATCAAATACTACACTTCCAGAAATAGAAGTAATTTCTCCATAGTGGTGTGGTTGAAAAGAATATTGGGTCTCTCTATCTATAATGTAGGGGATAAAAAGGGCCATCTGAATAATAAGGAAGAGATAAAGAATGAGATAATCGTTTTTTTCTACTATGTAAATAGCACATTCTATAAAGAGAGAGATAATAATCCAGATGAGAGAGATGGAAAATAAATAGAGAGATGTGTATCGTACGATAAAGAGAAACAGCGAGATTGGTGCCTTCATATAAAGACTACGATAAAAAAGGTTCTATTGATTCGCTATCATTATAGTTGTGGCAAGAAGGGGCAGGTCAGTAAGAGAATTCATCCCTAATTTGAGTAATCGAGCAGAAAAAGCTTCTCTTCCTTTCTTAGTTTTCACCACATTGAGATACCTATTATATAAAGAATAGATCTCTTTTTGATTAAGTTTTATATAAGTTAAATATTGTTCTTTAAAAGGAATCATATAATCATTACTAATCTCTAGAGATAGGGGGGGAAGGTTCTTTCCCTCAACTTTAGCTATCTTCTCAGAAAGTTCTATAGTGTCAAATTGGGCACAATCATAGAGGTATTGTTCAATCAGATTCAATTCAGGGGCGATTTCATATCTACTTTCACTTGCTCGCTGCTTTAATTCAAATCGTTTTTTTAAAGATATATCACTTTTTTTATCACGACGAGAAAGGGCTACAACACTTATAGTAGTTACAATTAAAGCGATGATTGTTTCATCTAGGACTGGAATAGGGTCTCTTACAGCCAAAGAGAAGAAGAAATAGGTAACAAGGAATATAGCCCCACCAATCAAGAGCTTAGGGAGATAACGAACATCTTGAATCCATCTATCTACCCCCCTATCGATATCGGTATAGAGGGTATAGAGAGAAAAATCTTTTTGATCCTTTGTTACTGTTGTTCCACTATAGATGCACACATCTTCATTTTCATCCCACCCACGAGAAGAGGAATAATCTCCATAGGCAGATATAAAAAGACTTTTATTGTTTCCTCTATTAATGAGGTAGCATGATTTCATCGCAATTTCCTTTATAGATAGGCTTTGTAAGCTGCAACTCTTTCGGATAAATTAGAGAGATATTCATCCTTTTGAGAAGCTTCTGTTTTGAAGAAAAAGTAATATTTAATCTTAGGTTCAGTTCCACTTGGTCGAATTACCATTTTATCACTATTATCAAACTTGATAATGATAACATCTGATGGAGGAAATCCACTATTTTTATCGTTAAGGAGGTCTACTATATCGACAATTTTCGCCTCAGCAAACTCATCTCCTACTTTTTTATCCCTAAAAGATTGCATAATTTGATCCATCTTTTGTAATCCACTTGCCCCTTCATAGGCAAAGGACATCACATTTTCAGTATAAAAACCATATTCATTGTAAATTGATTCGAGTCTCTGTTGTAAAGTTATTCCCTTATGAGAGTAATAGCTCATCATTTCAACAGCTAGTAGTGCTGAAGAGACAGCATCTTTGTCTCTAATACCTTTTAAACTATTATAACCAAAACTCTCTTCACATCCAAAAAGGTAAAATTCTTTATCTGAATGCTCTACTTTAACGATTTCTTCTGCAATATATTTAAACCCAGTAAGGACATCTACACAACGTCCTTTATTCTTTTCTGTAATAGCTCTCACAAGGTCGGTTGTAACAAAAGATTTTACAACAAGGGGTTTTTTCTTAGTTGGACTTAATTCATTATTCCTTTCGATAAGATAATCGGTAAGAAGGACTGCTATTTGATTTCCACTAAGGAGGGTATATTCTGTTTTTTGTTTATTACTAGGAATAGCTATCCCTAACCGGTCTGCATCAGGATCTGTTCCTAATACAATATCTGCCCCCACTTTTTTAGCTAATTCAATAACAAGTCTCATTGCTTCTGGGTCTTCTGGGTTAGGCATACTCACCGTTGGAAAGTCTCCATTAGCCTCTTGCTGTGCTTCTACAGTATGTACAGTAAGGCCTAACTTACCTAATATTCGCCTTACTGGGATATCTCCCGAACCATGAAGAGGAGTATAGGCAACACTTACCATTTCACTCGCAATAATACCTTTTCTCAACAATGAAGAAATTGCTAGTTCATCATAAGCGTCATCTACTCTATTGGGGACACTTCTTAACAGATTCTTCTCTCTTGCTTCACTTGAACTCATATTCTTTATATCTGAGATATCTACCTCTTTCACCATCTTTGCAATACCCACATCATGGGGAGGGGTAACTTGTCCTCCGTCGCTATAGTAGACCTTATATCCATTATATTTAGCTGGGTTATGGGAAGCAGTAATCACTATTCCACTTGTTGCTTTGAGGTATTGTACAGCAAAGGAAAGGAGCGGTACTGGCCTAAGGGTATCATAAAGATAGACAACTACCCCATTTGCACAGAGAGTTATTGCAGCTTTCTCTGCAAAAAGTTTGGAATAATTCCTTGAATCAAATGCAATCACCACACTTGGTTCTGCCTCTTGGGTGAGGAGATAGTTAGCAAGACCCTGGGTAACTTTACGAATCATAAATGGATTAATTCTATTAGTTCCACCACCAATAATCCCTCGCATTCCTGCTGTTCCAAAAGAGAGTGAAGTGTAAAACCTGTCATAAAGATCATCTTGTGCATTCTCTTCAAAGGAGGTTAAAACCTCTTGTCTAAAGTGAGGATCACTTTCATGTGCAATATAACTTTTAGCCTTTTCATTAATGAGTGTTAGTTCTTTTTCATCATGTAAACTCATAACTCCCCCTTTTCTAATTCTTCAAATGTATCATATATATTGGTAAAACCGGAAGAAATTAATGTTTCTTTTCCCCTAAACCCCCAAGAAACTAAGGCACAACGAACCTGAGCTGCTTTTGCAGTCAGACCATCTACTTCACTATCCCCTACGAACAGGAGTTCTTCTTCTTTAATAGAATACTTACCCATAAAAGCTTGCAAAGAAGCAGGGTCTGGTTTGAGAGGATAATCACTATGCGCACCTAATACAAAAGAGAAGGGAATTGTAGGAAAAAGCTTTTCTACTATTACTTGAACTAAAGGGTCTTCTTTATTTGAGAGAACTCCAAGAATATACCCCTTATTAATCAGCCGTGTTAAAAATTGAGTAGTTCCATCATATTCGTTTGTAAATTGGGCAGGGTAGTGTGAATAGGTATCAAGGAGGATAGTAAGCATTTCATCTAACTGATCCTCTATCACAGTGCCCTCTTTTAAGATGACAGCTTTTTTGAGGGCATTTTTTAATCCCCTACCAACACACAGTTTTCCTTCTGCATCACTAATGGCTTCATAACCATATCTATTGAGAGCTTTATTCATTGCGAAGGTGATATCTTTTATAGTATCAGCAATGGTACCATCTAAATCAAATAGGATAGCTTTATAAGAAGTTGTCGATTTCATATGATTGATTATACCCTCCTATTGCCTTATATGCTAGAGATGTATAGAATCTTTGTTCATGTACAAAGGAACAATTATTGCGACCTATATAGGTAATTTCGTGGGGGCTCTAGTAACCAACCTCCCCCCTCTATTATTTGTAATTTTTATGAATTCATACCACCTTTCTTACGAACAGATTGGAAGGCTTGTATTAATCAACTTCTTTACTCAAATCATCGCTGATTTAGCAAATGCTAAAGCTGTTGATAAGTTTGGGGTGAGACCCTTCATTACCGCAGGGCATGCCCTAGTTGTTTTTGGGTTTATTATCCTCTCTATCTCCCCAATTATATTTCCAAGCAATCCATATGCTGTAATCATTATTGCAACTATTATTTTCAGCTACGGAGGGGGTCTTCTTGAGCTTCTCCTTTCTGCAATAGTGGGAGCTATTCCAGGAGATGAAAAAATTAAAGCAATGAGCCTCCTTCACTCTTTCTATGCTTGGGGTTTTATTGCCGTAATATTAGTAACAACTCTTCTCATAACAGTTTTAGGACCTGAGAATTGGTATTTTATCCCCCTTATTTGGGCTATCGTTCCCCTCATTAATTTTATTTTATTTCTAAAAGTTCCTTTAGCTCCTATGGTTCATCACGATAAGAGGGTAAAAAGTAGAACACTCCTCTCCTCCCCTTTCTTCTTACTTGTCTTAATGGGGATTTTGGTTGGAGGGGCTAGTGAAGTTATTATTAGCCAGTGGACATCTACCTTTGCAGAAAATGCATTAGGGCTCTCTAAGGCAACAGGGAATTTAATTGGTCTTGTGTTCTTTGCTTTTTTCTTAGGGGTGGGAAGGTTAATTTTTGGTCATTATGGCAAAGATCAACATGTGTGGTTATTTATGTTTTATGGAACAATTTTAACCATTGGTTGTTATCTTGTTGCAGGACTCTCTCCTTGGCCTATTGTCTCTTTGTTAGCCTGTATCTTAAGTGGACTTGGAGTCTCTCTGTTGTGGCCAGGGTCAATAGTCCTAGCTCACGCACGGTTCCCTCACGCTTCTGCTGCCTTATTTGCCCTGTTAGCCGCAGCTGGAGATACAGGAGCGGCACTAGGACCCTATAGTGTGGGTGTTGTTACTGATATAAGTATTGCTCATGGAATTACAGCCCCTCTTCAAATGGGGATCCTTAGTGCAACAATTTTTCCTATTATTATGCTCATCACCCTCTTATTTATTAAACGCAATCAAACGGCAACCGGACTTGATGGGTCAGGTCTATCAAGAGGATCTTCTTTAACAGAGAGATAGGATGCAATAAATGAGAGATGATTAATAGCTGTATGAACGGCATCAGGCAATGAAGTAGTTGAAGTATCTAAAACTAGGGAATTCAATCTACTACTTGCGTCTTGCATCGTTTGAATCTCTTTAACTTTTTCTATAATCTCACCACTCTCTATAAGACTTTTTTGGGAAGCATCACTATTATATTTACATTTTCTAAATATGGGGGTGTTATATTTAGTTTTTGAAGGGGCAGCACCAAAGAGGCGGCACACCATAGTTCTCACAGGATAAATTTGACAATGATAGGCCTCTTCTTTGTTATATAAGGGACACCCTTCTCCTTCATATGTAGGATCCATTAAGGAGATAAGAGAAGCATCTTTTTTAATAAACAATAGATATGCTGCAATAAGAGAACCTTCAAGATAAGTCACATCCGGAATAAAGTGCTCACAGCAAGTACCACATGATGGGGGACAGCTTATATCTAATGTAGTGGTAAAGAGGTGGGAGTGTTGGTCTATATCGTTATACAACTCGAGTAAATCTAACCATTGTGAAGATATTGAGGAGCCTTGTAATTGATTAATGATTGAGAGAAATTCATCCATGTATATATATTCCCTTGCAATAAGTAGAGGAATAATATGGTAAACTAGATGTATCGGTCAAGATAGAATTAATCACTAGTAGAAACTTTTGATGCTCTTACTTTTGTTCTCTTCTTCCCTTTTAATTCACGCCCTTTTCTTTTAATTTTTCTCTTTCTTTTTTCACTCAAAAGGAGAGCACTACCAAGTCCAGTAAAGAGGGAAATGAGCATTATCACAAACATCATAATATGGTTTTCAGCAAAGGGAAGATCAATATTCATCCCATAATACCCTACGATAAAGGTTGGAAACATGAAGGCAATTGAGATAACAGTCAATCTTCTCATGATGATACTTAAGTTGTTACTAATAACTGATGCAAAGGCATCCATTGTTCCCGTAAGGATAGATGAGTAAATATTAGCCATTTCTATAGCTTGTTTGTTATCAATAATAATATCTTCTAAAAATTCTCTCTCTTCTTCTGTAGGAACTTTAAAGTAGGGAGATTTTTGTAATTTCTCAAGTAATACTTCATTTGTTGCTAAAGAAGTTGTGAAGTAAACTAATGATTTTTGTATCGATAAGAGTTGAATGAGTTCATCATTTCGTACACTTCGGTGAAGTTCTTCTTCTACCAGGTTTTTTTGTCTGTTTAGATATTTAAGAAGGCGAATGTAGACCATGGCAGCTCGCCCCATGATAGAGATGACAAATCCTTCTTGAGTCTCTATTGGATATTGCCTAAACCTATTTCGAGAAAAATCTTCAAGGATAACACTATCACTTTGACAGATGGTAATAATGGTGTTTTCCATCATTACGATTCCTAGTGGTACGCAATACTGGTTTATCCCATGCGCATCATCTGCAAAAGCGGGAAGACGAACAATAAGGGCGACATAATCGTCTTCTTTTTCGATTCGTGCCTGTTCATCCATGTCCATTATGTCAGCAAGAAGTTCGCTGCTTACAGCATAATCTTCTTGAAGTTGAGAGATATCATCACGAGTAACTTCTCGAGCATCAACCCATACGTATCCATCAATTGTCCCATGTGGTCCATTTGATTGGCGATTCATTGTGTTTCTTATTGTAATCACGGTTCCTCCACTCATCTCCTGAAGGACCATTCACCAGAGGCTTTACATCTCTATGGGTAAAGGGGCAGGAGAAATTCAATCTGCTTAGCATAATTTGATAGTATATGTTCTCTACTACCACCATCGTCTGTATTAGACATGGGTTCCTCCTACAATGTATTTTAGATGTGTGGACTGATTATCCAATCCACTTGTCATAGTAGCACATCATAGATATGATAAAAAGAGGTTTACCCAAATTTTACTATCTAAAATATAAGGAGCTACCATTATGATTACTCGAGAAGAGGCTTTTTCAATATATACTACCTATAATAGTTCACCAACTTTACTAAAACATGCCCTAAGTGTAGAGGCTACTATGAAACGATTTGCTTTATACTATAAAGAAGATGTAGAGTATTGGGGGATAGTAGGACTCCTACACGATATTGATTATGAAAAATATCCACAAGAGCATTGTAAAATGGCCCCAGTAATCTTAAGAAAGCACAATATTGAAGAAGAGATGATCCACTCTATAGTGAGCCATGGATGGGGCCTTTGTAGTGATGTTGAGCCTGTTTCTACTATGGAAAAGGTCTTATATACTATTGATGAACTTACTGGCCTTATAAGTGCTACTGCCCTCATGAGACCTTCTAAGTCTTTGAGTGACTTAGAGGTTAAATCTGTAATGAAAAAATGGAAAACAAAAGGGTTTTCAGCTGGAGTAGATAGAGATCTTATTCTAGGTGGGTGTAAGATGCTTAACTTAGAATTAAGTGAAGTGATATCATTGACAATTGAAGGGATGAGAAGTATCGCAAAAGAGTTAGATTTCGCCTCTTAATGGAGAGGGGCATTCTCTGGAACAAATGAACTCTCTATATGTTCGAGGCGTATAATCCCTTGTTTATTCATGATAAGTTTTACATGATGTAGATCTTCTATTTTATGCTTATCACCACTTTCGGTAATTATGATATGCACGTGATAGACTTTACTCTCTTGCTGAATCTCTATTTCATGTTCATCGGTTGGAACATACCGATAATCTTCACTATCATCCATCTCTTTTAACCAATCATCTATTCTTAATCGAATGACTACAGAGATTGAATTAATCCAGGGACCAAGGGCTTTTTTCTTTTCATGTTGGAAAATTTTTACAAACCGAGTGTAGTGAACAACATCTTCTTCAGGGAGCATGTCGATAAACGGGCTATCCCCCTCTTCTCTTACCCTTTGAATGAAGGTGGGGAGTTTTGAGGAGCCATGCATTCTTATTACAACTTTGGTTTTGTTTATTTTTCTTTTTGTTCGAGGGGCATAGAAAAAGAATACTTGGTCAGAGAAAAGACGAGGGACAAGACGTGTAAAAAAGGCCCTAAGACCCTCTTTTATTCTGTCTTTAAACACATAGGCTAATATAATAAGTAATGCCCATTGCATACTATTTTTTAAGAAAAACCTTTCAGCAAAAATTGCTGTTAATGTAGCAAACGTCATTGCAATAGCTGCTGCTGTCCCAGCTAAAATACCCCCTATTCTTTTGGGCGATTTAGATTCTACAGGTTGAAGATAAAGGACTGATTGGGTCCACTTCTTTAATTCTGCACTACGATAAACCCTACTTTCCTTATTATCTTTCGAATTTGGGATTATTACAGAGATATAATTTTTATTTTTGCGATGTTGAGCTTCATCTTTTGCATATGTAATGAGAAATATATATGTATCTCTTTGGAGGAGAGGGTATGCTTGAGCGAGTCGAAATAGGTCAATATGAGTAGTTTCGACTAAGAGGCTCATCGCTTCATCTCCCCACGCAAATGCACTACAAATTTTATTTCCATTAGGATAATGACAATCTATCTTCTCAATAATCCCTCGATAACGATGCAAAGCTTCTCTTGTCTCGCTTCCCCAGTGATAGAGGAGAGAGAGAACTTCTTGGGCAGTACCCCGTTTCATAATATCTTTGCATTCTTGAATCGTTGCACTCGCTTCATGCCGAAATGAGTTACATAGAGTTTGAATTTCATGAATGACAATCTCATCATCTACTTTAGAAGATCCAGCTATAAGTTGATGTGCATAAAGTTCAATAAGATAGAGCGGACTGATTATATTTGAAGAATCAACGAGTTCATCAATAGTTATTTCAGGAGAGGAGTAACGAGCATGTGCTTGGAACTTACGAAGCATTGCATCCCTTTTAATCACATTAGCAGAGACATTTAGTTGAGGAGGAGAGAATATATAATAATCTATATCTTTCTTATAAGAAGAGTGATTAGGGATAGGATACGTTATTTTTACTTCTAAATGTCTTGATGAATGAATTCTAATATCTATCACTTTCTTTACTCCGTTTGAAAGAGCATTATAAATCACCCTCATACATAAATCAACATTACATGAATGAGATTTGTCTCTCTCCTCCTTGGGTAGACAGAGATTTCTACATCTACATCTTAAAATAAAGATTGTTTGACTATTGATAAGTTATTAGTCATACTAACTCATCTAATATATAAAGAGAGGAGAAATGTTTATGGATCAAAAAACTTACCTAATTGTTGATTTTATAGAGGATAGAGCTATCACAACATGTTCTGATGGTAGAACAGTAGAGATTGAGTTTGAGAATATTCCAGAGGATAGTAAGAAAGGAGATACTCTTTTACATACTGAGGGAACCTATGTTAAACAAAAATAGATTGTTTCCTTCTTGACCTAATTACTTTAGAAGTATAGGGTATCCTTTAATCTTAAGGATACCCATTTTTATGAATAGTACAGTTAACCAAAAAAGAAACTATATTGCTTTCCTCATCCATGCCCTTTTTTTAGCTCTCACTATGAGCTTTATTGATGTAAATACAGTAATACCCAACATGATGGGAGAAATGGGGGCTAAAAGTATTCACCTTGGAATTTTGTCCTCAATCATGGTTGGGGGGACTAGTGTTATGCAACTTCTATTTGCAATTCTTATTATTCCTTTGAAGAAGAAAAAACCTGCCCTCCTTATTGCTATCTACATACGGGTGGGAGCTCTCTTATTACTTGGTCTATTTCTCTTTTTCAATATAAGTGGAGAGAGTTGGGTGATATGGACCCTTTTATTCATTATGGCAATGTTCTCATTTGGGGGAGCTTTTGCAAATATTAGTTATACAGATATCTTAGGACGAGCAATTCAAACAGAGAAAAGAAAAGAGTTTTTAATGAGGAAACAACTCATCAGCAGTATTGGGGTGATTGTCTCTGCCTTAAGTGTGAAAATAATCCTTACATCCCTTAATTATCCTAAAAACTATGCTTTTTTATTTATATCTGGCTCTTTCATTCTTCTCTTAGCGACAATTGGGTTTTGGATGATAGAAGAGCCTATCAACACTTCAGTTCAAAAAGAGCCAATTAGTAAAAGATTTCGTCTCCTCTACAAAGCTGTAAAGGAAGATAGAAATGTGAGAAAATATTTACTTTTTATTAACACAAGTGGTGTCATTCTCTCTACGATTCCTTTTTTAATCCTTTTTGGAAGAACTCAATTTACTATTGATGGGTCGGTAATTGGAACCTTTTTACTTGTTCAGATGGGAGGAGGACTCCTTACAAATATAAGTTTACACACCTTTTATAAAAGAGAAGAGTATCGCCCTCTTCTCTATCTGTTTATCATAATTGCCTCCACAACCCCAATTATTGCACTTCTATGTTCCTCCTCTTCTACTGCCTATATGATCACCTTCATATTCAGTGGGGCAGCAATAGAGCTCTATAAAATAGTTACTCCTGGAATATTGTTAGAAATTTCTACCGATGAGAACAGAACCCTCTATACCGGATTAGCTGGAGCTGGTTCGATCATGAATATAATATATCCAATAATTGCAGGATTATTAATCACCCTTATTGGCTACTATATCGTATTTATTTTAACAAGTTTATATATTTTCTGTGGATTTTATTTTGCAAAAAAGATTGTGTGTCTCCGTTTTACCTCTCAAGGACCCCTACAATAATGGCTACTGCCTCTTTCCCTTCCTTCATTGGGAATAGGGGATAAACATGCATCATCTTCTCTTTTTCTATATAGAGAACTTCTTTCCCCTCTTTTTCACACCTCTCTTTTAACAATCTCGCATCAGGTAAAAAGATTTCATGGGTTCCAACAAAGAGAGTAAGGGGTGCTAAGGGTGAAATCTCTCCAAATAAAGGAGAAACACGCTGATCTCTCTCCTCTAGTTCGCCTCTATACACATTGCCCATATTTCTTAAATGTTTCACCCCTAACAAAGGATCAATCTTTTTTACCTCTTCAATAAGGGGATTTTTTAGAGAAATATCGAGCCAAGGGGAGATGAGGATAATTTCTTTTGGCTGCTCTACTACTTGTTGCATAACAGCGAGGGCAAGACCTCCTCCGGCGCTATCTCCTATCACACTAGTTGGTTCTTTACTCTCCTCTTTTACGTGTAGATACATTGTTTTCATCTTATCTACACTAGTTTTTGCATGATGGGCAGGAGCCTTTGGGTAAAGGGGCATGATTACTCTACAAGGAAATTTTTTTTGAATTGCATCAATGAAGAAATAGTGAACAATACTTGCGTGTTCTACATATCCCCCTCCATGAAGATAAAATATAGTAGCCTTACTTTCCCTTTTCCTTGGGGTAAATATAATAGTTTGAATATCATCTAAGAGAGTGAGTTCAACTTTACAATGGGCTAAATTTTTTATAGGGAGGGTATAAGGCTCTTCGTTTTTCACCATTCGTTTAGCTAAATAGGCATCATTTTTTGAACTTTCATCATTGTGCATGTTTTTCAACTTTAAACGACGCAACACTTTTTCACTCACAAAAGAAGTTGCACTTCTTTTTTCTCGTTTGTTTATGTATAGAGAAAAGAGAGTAAGAGTGAGTATCATTATAATAAGAACAACCATGTGTGCCTCCTAATGTTAGTGTACACCAAAAATAAAGATATTGCCTATTATGAACTTTACTTTTACTCTATATCTATGGAAAACCCACTATTTGGAACATGTAGCTTTATCTATCCCTCTTGGAAAGACCTTGTCTATTCTTCAAGCAATCCACCAAACTACCTCGCTGAATATAGTCAAAAATACCAAATGGTTGAAATTGATCGGTGGTTTTGGTCACTAGGGAAAAAAGATGCAGGCCTGCCACATCCTCAAACAGTAATTGATTATCATAATTCAACAGATTCACATTTTCGCTTTACGATTAAGTGTCCAAATGCCCTCACCCTCCCCTTCTATCCTGGAACAACCAAAAAAAACCCCTATTATCTTAATTCTACCTTTATGGAATCCTTTATTGATTCGCTTATTCCTATCAAAGAGAAGATAGGATTATTGATGTTTCAATTCGGTTATATAAATAAGGAGATGAGCCCTCGCCTCTCTTCTTTTATAGAAAGTCTTTCAAAGTTCTTTAATCAGCTCGACAAAACTATTCCTTATGGAGTAGAGATACGTAATCCCTCCTTCTTAAC
>SABI01000266.1 GCA_009929055.1 Spirochaetia bacterium
ATATTGTAGGGTTTAGCCTATTGCGTTAGATCCTTCATCACGATTTCTAATGCGAATAGTTCTCTCAATTGGAAGGATAAAAATCTTTCCATCTCCAATGGTTCCTGTACCAGAGCCAGCTATAATTGCGTCAATAGTAGATTCAACAAATTCTTCATTAAGGGCAATCTCAATACGAACCTTCTTTAAGAGGTTCACTTCAATATCTACCCCTCTGTAGACCTCTGTGTACCCTTTTTGTTGCCCACACCCCATCGCGTTAGTGACAGAAATTTTGAATATTTCTTTCTTATAAAGCTCCTGTTTCACAGAAGTAAGTTTATCTGGTTGTATATATGCAATAATTAATTTCATGATAAGAGTTCTCCTTATTTACATTGTGGTGAATATTTGAAATCCACTATAAGAGTCGGCGTTGTGTTCGCTCAAATCGAGTCCAAGTAGCTCCTCATTGTGAGTAACTCTCAGGCCACCTGTTTTTTTGATTACAAAGAAAAGAATTCCCGTAGTAATAGTTACCCATAGGGCAACACTTACAACTCCAATGGCCTGTATAGTAAGTTGATGAAATCCACCACCATAAAAAAGACCCCTGACACTATCTGTTGAGCCAAATAGTCCTACAGCAATTGTACCCCACACTCCACACACACCATGAACACTTATTGCCCCTACAGGATCATCTATATGGAGCTTCTTATCGATAAGTTCAACTGAGATGACCACGATGATTCCTGCAATAAATCCAATAAGAATCGCCCCTAATGGGGTAACGACAGCAGTAGGGGCAGTAATACCAACAAGCCCTGCTAAAGCACCATTGAGAGACATACTTACATCTGGTTTTTTAAACTGTTTCCAAGAAATAGCCATCGCCCCTACAGCTCCAGCAGAAGCTGCGAGTGTGGTTGTTACGGCAACACTTGCCATAGTAAGATCGGTTCCACTTAAGGTAGAGCCAGCATTGAATCCATACCACCCAAACCAAAGAATAAAGACACCAAGACTTGCAAGAGGAAGGTTATGTCCCGGAATCGCCTTTGATGTAACAGTTTTTCCTAATCTTACATACTTGCCTATGCGAGGGCCTAGAGCAAGAGAACCCATGAGGGCTGCCCATCCACCTACAGAGTGGACAACAGTAGAACCTGCAAAATCGTGGAAACCCAGAGAACTTAGCCATCCCCCTCCCCATATCCAGTGGCCGCTAATAGGATATATCACAGCTGAGAGAATAACTGAATATATTAAATAGGCACTAAATTTTGTCCGTTCAGCCATTGCTCCAGAGACGATAGTTGCTGCAGTAGCTGCAAAAACAACCTGAAACATCCAATCTCTATAAAGGATTGGGTCCGTTCCTCCTACAAAGAACTGAGAGAAACCGAAGAGCCCTGCTACTGAACTGCCATACATCAAGGCCCAACCTACTGCCCAGAAGAATAAAGCCCCTACACTAAAGTCCATCAGGTTTTTCATAATGATATTCCCTGAGTTCTTTGCCCGAGTTAGACCAATCTCGACCATCGCAAAACCAGCTTGCATAAAAAAGACGAGAGAGGCAGCTAACAATAACCAAATCATATCGATTGATTGTTGATGGAGGGTTACTGTCTCACTCACATCTTCTGCTCCTAATGAGCCTAGTGCAAAGCATAGGATTACACAGATAACGACTCCTACTTTGTGTTTCTTCATTTACAACTCCTTGTGATTATTATGGAGACAACTAATGCACGAGGTATGCCAATAAAGGAAAACTGAGGAATAATTATTCTTATATGTATATATTAAATAGATTTATATAATAATAAAGAAAATTAGAGGGAGATATTAAAAATATTATGTTGAAAAAAATTCCTACATTTCTGTAGGAATACAATATAATACATACAAAATTGAAAGAATCAGTTCTTATATTTATCTGTGTTTATCTGATACTTATCGATTCTCAAACCCATAATCCTCTCACTTAATCCTAAAGTTCTTGCAGCTAAGGCTCTGTTTCCTCGAGCATTCTTTAAAGCATCAGCAATGAGTTCGAATTCTAGTGCCTCAAGGGCACTTTGGAGTGATGAATCAAATTGAGTATTTGAAGATTGGGCAGATTGGAGAGAGGGGGGAAGATGATACCCATGAATAACATCATCCTTGCTCAAAAGAACTGCCCTTTCAATACAATTTTCTAGTTCACGAACATTTCCAGGCCAGTGGTACATCATTAAAAGATCAATTGCATTACTTGTTATTCTTTTAATGGAACAATGGTTTTTCTTGTTATACTTTTCAATAAAGTGGTCACACAAAATTATGATGTCAGATTTTCTTTCTCTTAAAGAGGGAACATAAAGGGGAAATACATTAAGTCTATAGAATAAATCGGCTCTAAAGCCAGCCGTCGAAACATCCTCTTCAAGGTTTCTATTTGTCGCAGCAATAATTCTTACATCGACTTTAAGAGTCTTCATCCCCCCAACTCGCTCAAACTCTTTCTCTTGTATTACTCTTAAAAGCTTCACTTGCATTGTAGGGGAAAGTTCCCCTATTTCATCAAGAAAAATAGTTCCTTTATCAGCAAGTTCAAATCTCCCTTTGCGGGCAGTATGAGCTCCAGTAAAAGCCCCTTTTTCGTGTCCAAAGAATTCACTTTCAATTACACTCTCAGAAAGTGCAGCACAGTTTACTTTAATCAAAGGCATTTTCTTTCTTAAACTATTGTCATGGATCTCTTGTGCTACTAACTCTTTACCAGTACCACTTTCACCCGTTACAAGAACAGTCGCAGGAGAGTCGGCTATTTTTGTAATAATTTCCTTGATCTTCCGCATGGGAAGTGAATTCCCCACGAGCCCCTCATCAATACCCTCTGTAGATCGTGTTTTACTCTCCACAAGACTTTTGAGTACCTGAGCCTCCATGAGTTTTCGTAGTCGAATGGTGAGTTCTTCGGGGTCAAATGGTTTTACAATGTAATCCTGAGCCCCCTCTTTTAGAGCTGTGACCGCATCTCGAATCTCACCATGGGCACTTATCATAATAACGGGCATACGGAAGCCCTCTTGTCGGATCCATCTGATTAGGCTGATACCATCCATTCCCGGCATGCGTAGATCAATAAGGCAGGCATCGTAATGTTGTTTACGGAGGAGCCGCTGAGCCGAGAATCCATTTTCTGCTCCATCACTTTCCAACCCCTCAAGATGCAGGTACTTTCGCATGAGCTCTCGAATATTTGGTTCATCATCTACTATAAGAATTCTCAAAATACTATCTCCCTCTTATTTATGTTCAGCAGGAAGGATTACCTCTGCTACAGTCCCCCCGCCCTCACGAGCGTAGAGTTTCAGGTTGCCATTACGGGCACGAACGAACTGCCTGCAAATAGCAAGACCAATACCAGATCCGTGAATTTTGGTTGTAAAAAATGGATCAAAAAT
>SABI01000027.1 GCA_009929055.1 Spirochaetia bacterium
ATCATCACATTCATCATCGTTCGATCTCTTAACAAATCGATGGATTTGGTCTTCTCTCGTTACTTTGAACATGATTGGGCTAATCAGAGAAGTGAGAAAAACCTTAAACCACTATTATCCTTACTTAAGTTCATCCTTTGGATTGTGGGTATCATCTTTCTTATGGGGAACCTTGGACTCGATGTCTCTACAGCCATCGCAGGTCTTGGTGTTGGTGGTATTGCCGTTGCTATTGCTGCTCAAGGAATCCTTGGAGATTTGTTTAGTTACCTTGTTATCTTCTTTGACAAACCATTCGAGTTAGGAGATTTTATTGTATTTGGAGATAAGTCTGGTGTAGTTGAACGTATTGGCATTAAATCAATTAGAATTAGAGTCCTTTCTGGTGAACTACTCATTATTGCTAACTCTGATCTCACCTCTACAAGAATTCATAACTACAAACAGATGGTACGACGTAGAGTTGTTTTTACTATTGGGGTTATTTATGAAACAACTGCAGAGAAGTTAGAAAAAATACCCTCTATTATTAAGGATATCATCACCACAGTAGAGGCAATTGAAGGAGTCGTTTTTGACCGCTCCCACTTCTTTGCTTTTGGGGACTACTCACTCAAATTCGAAACAGTCTATTACGTCCCCACAAATGATTACAACATTTATATGAATACTCAGCAGGAGATCTACTACAAACTCTTTAAGGCTTTTGAAAATGAAGGAATTACCTTCGCTTATCCGACCCAGATGGTTTATACGAAAAAAGAGGCTACTACAACAGAAGTGGTTCCGGCCAAAGCTACAGCAGAAGTAGATGTTTAATGAAAAACAAATTTCTTTTATGAAATCAATAGGCCTTAGCGTGAACTTCGCCAACCTATCAGACGATGATTATGTATCAATCGAGTAGGGGTTTGGAAACTATCTTGTAGAAAAAGCATATAAACCTGATGTTATCACTGTGGAAGCTAGAATGTGCTACTCTATTTTAGACATTCTTGGTGAACAAGAATAAATTTCCTCCACTTCAGAATTGAAGATAATGGTATGGGGATAGATATTGAGAATTTCGATGATATATTTCTCCCCTTTTCCTCTATGAGAGAATCATATGATTAAGAAGATGAAAAGAGTTCTCTCGATTGATAGCGCTAAAGAAGATGGAGCTGCTTTTGAAATCATCCTGCCACTCTTAGAGGGAGACTCACGAGAAAACTAGCATATGGGTTTAACTATAGTGGTGAAAATCATGCTTTCATAGAAGAGGTAATTCAAAGACTATCTTTTAAAAATATGAGAGGGGAGAGAATTGTCTCTTCCCCAATCTACAAAAACAATGCCTATATATTGAGTTTTAAAAGATTCCTCTAATCAAAAGGCATCTATAGAAAAAACATGATTCTTTTAAGCTTCATCTTCTACTTCACGAGCTTCTTGTTGACTAGACATCACTTGATCATTTTGGAACTCTACATGCTCAGCAACAATAACGAATCTTTCTCTCATCTGATTCTCTTCATTTTGCCATCTTTCTTGCTTTAGGCGTCCAACAATTCTTACCCTCTTTCCTTTAAGAAGATAGGTTCCACAATGTTCTGCTAAGGGACCCCATGTTTCAATTATGATAAAAGAGGTTTCTTCTAGAAGTTCTTGCTCTTTACTCCTGTAAATCCGATTACTTGCAATAGGGAATTTACATAAACTACTGCCGTGCGAGGTGACAAAGATTTCTGGGTCTTTGGTAACGTTTCCTTCGATTAAAATTGAGTTTAAATTGTTCATATTACTCACTCCTTTTTTTGATGATATGAACAAGACTATATTTTTACCTATTTTGCTTCGCTGTCCTTATCTCTAGTCTATTTTAATTCTAAAAGATATTTTCTTCCCCCTTTGAAATAATTCATTCCTCCCAATCGAATGATAATCATGATGAATTTTAATTATTCATACAGGGATACCTATCAACACAAGAGTCATGAGAGATTATACTTTCTAGGAGCAGCTCATCTGTTGATTAACAATTTATCTTATAGATATAATGCCCTTATCATGTCACCTACTGATTGTATGGATAGAGGAGTTTTCTCATGGTAAACAAAAACAGAACCGATAATAACATAGAGAGGCAAAAAGGTTCCGTTATCTTTCTTGAAAAAAACATCTTCATTGATGAAACAAGCTCATCTAGCATGCAATTAATCTTAGCTTTGCAGAAGCTACAAAAAAAATACTTATTGGTGTTGGTAATAGAATCAGAAAATGAAGACCCTTCATTAGATAACCAAGTAAATTCTTTTTTATTACAATCTAAAATAGATATCTATAGCACCTTAGAATGGGTCCAATCACAAGAAGCTTCTTTACGAGAAGAGATCAAGAATTTTTGTAAAGTAAATGGTACTATATTTCAACAGAGCCTTCTCATACAGGCAAATCTCAAAGTAACATTCTTTTTAGAAAGCCCTTTGATTGAAACTGAGTCATTCCTTTCACCATCCTTAAGCCTCTATTTCCATACCTATGATGATATAGTCTCTTGGATCTTATCTCATCCCATTCCCTACCAGAATGTACTCACATCACTAGTATTGGGGGCAAAAATAATTCAAGAAGGGGGTCTAGTCGCTTTCCCTACTGAAACAGTCTATGGCCTTGGCTCAGACGCAACAAATGAGAGTGCTGTAAAAAAGATATTCACAGCAAAGAAACGACCATCGTATGATCCTTTGATTGTGCATGTATCACATCTAAAAGAGATGCTCCCTTTGGTGAAAGAATTACCAGAAAAAGCACAGATCCTCATATCAAAATTCTGGCCAGGACCATTGACAATTGTCCTTCCAAAGTCATCGTTGATTCCAGACATTGTGACTTCTACATTTCCTTCTGTAGCAATTAGAATGCCTAACAATCCTATAGCTCTTGAATTAATTCGCCTTTCTGGTAAGCCCATTGCTGCCCCTAGTGCAAATTTATTTGGTTATACAAGTCCAACAACTGCACAACATGTAAAACAACAACTAGGAGGAACATATGGTGCAATAATTGATGGCGGTGGATGTACTGTAGGAATTGAATCAACAGTCATTTCGTTCCTTGAGGAAACTCCTCGAATTCTAAGACCAGGGGGGATTGATCAAAAGGCAATTGAGTCGTGTATTGGAAAAGTGCTATCCCAAAGGGAAGAAAATGATGAGAATCTCTCAATAAGCCCTGGGATGATGCCAAGCCATTATGCCACTACTACCCCACTACTCATCGTAGATAACCTAAATGATTATGCTACTCGAAGCGATGTAGGAGTGTTACTTTTTGGAAAAAGCAACCAACTCTTTTCTGGTCCAGTTGAATATTTGAGCCTAACAGGAGATCCAAAAGAGGCTGCAAAGAAATTATATCAGGCAATGAGAAAACTCGATGGCCTGTCACTCTCATTGCTTGTAGCAACATTACTACCTGAAACAGGGATAGGAGTAGCAGTTAACAATCGCCTTATCAAGGCTGCTTTCAAAGAACAAAAGGCTTAACTCTACACCTACTCTATTTTTTTGAAAGCTACTGGTACTCTAAAGACATCAAGCTTCACTACAGAAAAGATTCCTGCAACAAGAATAATCACAAATGTTCCAATCAATGATGTATGAAAGGAGCCTGTGAGATCATCAAAATAGCCCCCAATTCCTGGGGCAATAAACCCAGCAATCCCATAGGCGACAAAGCATATGGGATAAAGGGTGGAAAAGAGAGTATTACCAAAATAGCGGGCAATACTCGAAGCATAAATTACAAAATTTGATCCAAAAAAGAATCCAATGAGACATATAGTAGACAAAAGAACCCACTGTGGAAGTTGTACCAGAAGCACTAGAGAAGAGAAAGCTAATCCAAATAGTGAAATGGGGATACTCTTATACCCTACTCTATCAAATAGATGCCCCCAAACAATCCTACCGAAAGTATTGCCAACTGCAAATAATGAGATAGAGATAAGTGAAAGAGGTCTTTCAATACCACCTTCTTCTACAAGAGGGAGAAGATTCCCATTGATAAGAAGTCCAGCAAATGTGCCAGCAAAGATACCAATTGCACACACCATGAACTGTATAGAGAACACTTCTTTCATTGTCGCTCTTTTTGGCTTAGCCTTATTACTATTAGGAGGTTCACTCATGAACAATGACGCAACAAAGAGGATAAATCCAGAAAGAAGGCCCCACAAGAGTAAGAAAACAAGGATAGGCATACCATTGCCTAATAGATATCCAGCGACAGAAGAGAGGAGAATTGCACCACTACCAAAGCCTGCCACAGATATCCCTGTAATCAATCCTTTTGCTTGAGGAAACCACTTTATTCCAACAGATAATGGACAAACATACCCAAAGCCAATCCCAGCTCCAGTAAATATTCCTAGACCGAGCAATAAAAGAAGATAATTCCCCTTTGATAGTGAGGCTACTAGGTAGCCAAACGTAAAAAGAGCAGCCCCAATGCTAGCGGTAAGGCGTGGTCCATGCACTACAAGAAAACGTCCCGCAAAAACCATAGTGAGTGTAAATGTGGTGATACAAAGGCCAAATATAAAACCCCCCTGCCCTTTGGTGATGCCATATGTTTCACCTAACTCTGCAAGGAGAGTACTCCAAGCATAGATTCCACCGAGGATAATTTGAATCATCACTCCTGCTATCAATGCTGTCCATCGGTTCTTCATCGAATCCTCCTTGTTCTAGCAAATTATATAAAAGGCATCACATAGTGACTATGTAACAGTGATTATTTTGATAACAAATTTTACATTTGATTCACAATATCGATTGTTTTTTTGCTCTTATTAATAACATCATTGGCCGGCGCATTTCATCTACCATTTTTGGTATATTCATCATATCTTTTCGTGGTATAGCCTCTTCAACAATTTCCAATGTAAAATTATTTTGTATTAATCCCATCAGAATCTGGGTTAATGTGTGATGTTGTTTGATAATTTTCTTTCCTAGAAATTGTGTCACCCTTTCGCCAGAATAAAAATATCTATCTACGGGCCAATATTTTGGTTTATTCTCTATATCATATATCCAATCTTGGTTAACTCCTGCAGTAAATATTGGATGCTCTATGTTAAGAAGAAACACCCCATTGTTCTTTAAGGTCGCATATACCTTCTCGTAAATAGTATACATATCTGAAATGTAATGTAGTGTTAAATTCGAAATTACACAGTCGTATGTATCTTTAGGATAATCAAAATCTTCTATATTACATATGGTATAGGTGATTTTGGGATCAGCATTTATTCTAGTTGCTTCGTTGATCATTTTCTCACTTGAATCAATACCCAGCACCTGTTCAGCTCCACACTCTAGGGCATATTTACAGTGCCAACCGTAACCACATCCAAGATCGAGAACTTTTTTTCCTTTTAAATTTGGAAAGAAGTCTTTAAACTGAAGCCATTCACCTGCACCAGATAAACCTATTTGGCTTCTAGACATCTTTGCATATTGATCAAAGAAATCCTTGTTATCATATATATTATTCATAAAGTCCTCTCAATATATTAACAAACCTTTTACCAAATTGCCGTAATAGCCACTTTCACATATGAGTATAATAACTAATCGAAAATTTTCTTCATTAAATACTCACATTTTTAGTAGGACAAATTTTTAAAATATATACAAGCACTTTACTATCTCAATGGAACTTAAAACGATGAACATCACTACATAAAAATTGTTATTTTTTTTATAGACATAAACTCAATAGGTATGTTTAAGAGGATATTTTATACTATTTTGGTTTATTTCTAGTGACACCAACTCTAATATCGTCTACTTTACTACGTAGGGGGATGATATGAATGACATTACAGTTTTATCACTTGGAGGGTCGATTATTTCTCCAAAAGAGGTTGATGTTGAATTTGTTCACTCTTTCACTCAAGCAATGACTCAGTACCTTGAAGAAGATGAAACACGTAAACTCATCATTGTAACAGGGGGTGGCTCTCCTGCGAGAGTCTATCAAAACGCCTATAAGACAATTAGTCCTATTCAAAGGGAAGATTTGCTCGATGAAATAGGAATTGCAGCAACTCGACTAAACGCGGCCCTCATTAGAGCAACCTTTGCCCCTTTCTGTGACAATTCAGTTGTTACAGACCCAACTGCAGATATAGATTTTTCTAACAGAGTCCTTATTGCAGCGGGGTGGAAACCAGGGTTTAGTAGTGATACTGATGCGGTCTATTTAGCAAAAAAATTTGGGGCAAAAAAAGTAATAAACCTATCTAATATCGCTAAAGTTTATACAGCTGACCCTAAGATAGACCCTAAAGCTACCCCAATTGATTCGATTAGTTGGAAAGATTTCCGTCTTATGGTAGGAGATACCTGGATTCCTGGGAAGAATGTCCCTTTTGATCCAATTGCCTCCAAAGAAGCACAGAGCCTTAACCTCAAAGTTATTTGTGCAGATGGAAGAAATATTGAAAATACCGTTGCCATTTTAAGGGGAGAAGAATTTGTAGGAACTGTTATTGGATAGTTCCTCTTTTTTCCAAGAAAGAGGCAAGGGGAGAGGCAAAATGGGGAGGAAAAGGATTCTCTTTACTAAAGTCTGGTATCCAATCAACATTATCTTCTAACTCTTGAACATACCCATCCTCAATCCCTAATTTATCAAGATAATCTAATAATTCATTATATTCTTTTTCACTTATATAAGGCTCTCCGGTTCTCTCCTTTGGATTAATAAATTGAACCATGAGAGAGAGATGGGCTCGCTCTTTAAGATGTGTTGAAAAGTAATCTAATACTTCATAGGTAGACTTTAGTGAAGAGGGAAATACAAGATGACGAATAAGAAGTCCAAAGAGAGAGCCTTCTTCATCAACATAGGTTCTCTTATCTAGTGCGATAAGATAATCAACAACATCTCTAATTACATTGGGATACTGTTTGTAAGAGCAATAGGTCACACTTGTTTTCTCATCAAGAGTTTTAATATCGATAAGATAAAGATCTATAAGATCATCAATAAGAGCTAGCCCCTCAATACTCTCAAAACCTGATGAGTTCCATACTATAGGAATAGTAAGTCCTCTCTCTTTTGCAATAATAAGTGATTCTCTAATTGATGGGATAAAATGGGTCCCTGTAATAAGATTGATAGTAGCGGCGCCAATATCTTGTAGCTCTATCATATAACTAGCTAGTTCTTCTTCACTTACCAATGTATGAAAAGTAGTATGGAAAGAACTAATTTGTTCATTTTGACAAAAAGGGCAATGTAAAGAACACCCAGTAAAAAAGATAGTGCCTGAGCCTATTTCCTTACTAATAGGAGGCTCTTCCCCTTTATGGAGTCCAATCCAAGCAATATTCATTTCACTCGATTGTCCACACACTCCTAATTCTCCAATAGTTCGGTCCACTTTACACCTATGTGGACAGAGAATGCATGATGTGTATTGCCTCTTACTACTCACTTTACCTCCATGGTAACTTGACCTATATGATGAAATATACGATGTTAGTGTATATGGGATTGTTAGATTACCTCAAGAGAAGAAGTGATAAAAAGAGGGGCAAAGAGCGTTTTATTCTCTGTTTAGATGGAGGTGGTATGAGAGGAATCATACCTGCCACCCTTTTAATGCACATAGAAAAGACTCTTCATACTATTAGCGATGATAGACCTCTGTATTCTCACTTTGATCTTATTGCAGGAACGAGTACTGGTGGGCTCATTGCCCTTGCCCTCTCTAGTCCTTTCAAAAACGAGTTATTTAATCATGTTGATAAAAGCATGAGTATGGTAAGTAATATTGCCCAAATTTATCGTGAATATGGTCAAACAATATTTCCTAAAGGAAATTCTATTTTTCCAACTCAGGTAATTAACCAACTCTTTAGTCACAAATATGATGACGCCTCCTTTAACCATCTTTTATACAACTTATTTGGTAATACTACCCTCCAAGAAGCCCTTACCCCAACAATGGTAGTCTCTTATAACTATACACACGATAAACCCTATATTTTTAGTAACACACTTACCCCCCACGCCTTAGTGAGACTAGCAGCAAGGGCTACGAGTGCAGCTCCTACCTACTTCCCTCCTGCTTTCTATTTTGATGAAATATCAAAAGAAAATATCCCTCTTATTGATGGAGGAGTTGTTGCAAACAACCCAGTTCTCTACGCCTATAAAGAGGCGAAAAGACTTTATCCCGAGGCAGAAAAATTCCACATCATCTCCCTTGGAACAGGAAAATCATCTCAGCGTATTGAGATTGACAAATCTAATGGTGGAGTCCTAAGTTGGTTTGATCCAGTAAGGGGTACCCCTTTGCACCAAATATATGCCTCTTGTCAGATGAATACATCAGATGAAATTGCTCACATACTTGATGATGTAACATATCTAAGAATTCATAAAGATATTGGTAAGAAAATCAAACTAGATGAAACAGACCCTAAAATCCTCACTCACATGAGTGACTTTGCAGATGATCTCTTTAATGAATACAAAGAGGAAATTACTTCTTATCTTTCTTTATGTAGCCAAATAAAGATTAAACCCAATAGGCCCTAAGGATACAATTATGGCAGGTAGACACCCAAAACAACAAATTATTGAAACTAATATGAGAAAACTCTGTGATGCATTAGATGAATACTTGGAAGAAAAATATGAAGAGGCCTATCCTCTCCATCCTAATAGAACCGAAAGAGGGAAAGCAGGAAGTGTAGCGTATGATGGACTCTTTAGTACAGGAACAAAATTCACTTTAGGGTATGGGTCAAAAAGTGGAAGAGGATATCTTGTAGATATTGAAATTATTACATTAGAGAAAGTACATCAACAAATGAGAGAAACTATTGAACATGATGCGGTTGATTTCTTAAAAGAACATATAAGCGATTACTTTCCTACAAGAGAACTCGATATCATAAAAGAGGGGAAAGTCTTTAAAATAGTAGGGGACTTTTCTCTCGGTTCACTCTAATATCTTTAGTGCGAAATCATCACTAATTCATATGCAATGCTTTCAGGGGAGACTCCATGACGAGGGGGAACTTCCCTCTGATGTGAATATTCTACCGCCTTCTTTACTAAATATGCCGCATCAGCAACAGCAGAGGAGAAATCTGCTCCTTGCAATAATCTTCCAGTAAGAATTGAAGCAAAGAGATCCCCACATCCAGGATAACTTACTGGAATATGTTGTTGCGAAAAATGGGCAAAGGTATCTTTAATTTTATCGTATGAAACAACAAGGGAATTATTTTTTTCCATGATGCTAGTAATAACGACATATGCAGGCCCAAGCTCTGAAATTCGCTTTGCCCAAGAAGAGGCCTCTTTAACTGAAAGATTCGTGTTATATTCTTCATCTAATAATAGAGCAGCCTCTGTAATATTTGGGGTAACAACATCTGCAAAGGAGATGAGTTTTTTCATATCTTCTACCAGGTGATGTGTTATTGGATCATATAAGGAGCCACTATCTCCTAGAACAGGATCAATCACCACTAAGGGATGATCTTTTCTTTGCCAAGTAATCAAATCAAGAAGAGTACTCACACATCGTTCACTTCCTAAAAAACCTGAATAAATAGCATCGAATGTTAAATTTAGAGTTTTCCAGTGGGCAATAATCAAAGAGAGTTCATCAATGAGATCTGTGTAAAAGAAATTGGGAAATCCATCAGTTTGGGTAGAAAGAAGAGCTGTAGGAAGGGGAGAGACTTCAAGTCCCATCATAGAAAGGGTGGGTATTACTACAGTTAGAGAGGATTTCGCATAACACGATAAGTCATGCATAGCAGCAACGGTTTTCATAATTCTCTATACTAACTATCTTGTCGCCTTAAGACAAGGGGGATATACTCATATATATAAAGAGAGGAGTGTATGGTGAATTCTTACCAATTTCTACTAGATAGATTAACTGGTGCAAACCCAACTATGGATGAGATCTATCGAGCATTTGATGAGATGGTTGTGAGTGTCTCTGGATGGAGAAAAATTTTTAGTGGCACTAAAGATGAACAAGATAAAGGAGTTGAAATTTCAACAGTAGATGCCTTTCTCGTTGCAATAGCCACCCTCTCTTGTATAAAAAGTCTCCCTTATACAAAAGTTATTCTAGCCCATGATGCTCGCCCCACGAGCCCGACTATTGCGAGTATTGCACTACGTATCCTCCTTTCTCACTCAATAGAAGTGGAATACATTGGTGTAGCTAGTGCACCAGAAGCTTTTGCATATTCAACTAAGAATCTAGATTCTTACTTCTTCTATATTAGTGCATCGCATAACCCTATTGGTCATAATGGGTTTAAGTTCGGCCATGATGGGGGAGTCTTTGATAAAGAAATATCAACTAAGATGATAGCCTCTTTTAGAACTCATATCACTAACCCCCAAAACGTTCAGCATGTACAAGAGCTCAGTAATGGGGTAGATGATAATCTCATCCTATCTGTCTTAGAGAAACAAGAACAAGGCAAGAAGGGAGCTTTAGAGGCATATTATGACTTGTTGATGACCACTAATGACCTCGTTAATCGAAAAGAAGAGTTCTCTCTTAATATGAAAGAACATCCTATTGGAATTATTGCTGAATTGAATGGAAGTGCTCGGGGTGTTTCAATTGATTCTTATCTTTTCTCCTCCTTAGGGATAGATTGTAAAGTTTTTAATGGAAACCCTGGAGAGGTAGTTCATGAAATCGTCCCTGAGGGGGAAAACCTTGATCTTTGTAATTCCCTTTTGTTTGAAGAGCATGGAAGGGATAAGAAGTTTGTCTTAGGGTATGTCCCCGATAATGATGGAGATAGAGGAAATATTGTCTACTGGGATGAAGTAAGTAAGAAGGTGAACACCTTAAGCGCTCAAGAATTATTTGCCCTTATATCTTTAATTGAATTACACCTTAAAAAAGAACAAAATAAAAAATTAGCAATAGTGGTTAATTGCCCCACAAGTTTACTCATTGATAATATAGCCGAGCGCCTTGATGTTCATGTTGGACGAACTGAAGTGGGAGAAGCTCATGTAGTTCAACGGGGGCAAGAATTAAGAGCTGATGGATATTGTGTCCCTATCGTAGGAGAAGGATCAAACGGGGGAATCATTAGTCACCCTTGTAAGGTAAGAGACCCAATGAACACTCTTTTATCATTAGCTAGATTACTAAGTGACGAAAAACTATTCCAAAAAGTTACCCGCCTACAAAACTCAAAACTATCTATTGCCCTTGCTATACGGTCTCTTGAAAAAAGGACAATTACCGGTAGTTTCTCATCAAAAGGGAAATTGAATATTAAGTGTGATGACCATGGACTATTAAAAGATGCCTATGAAAAACACTTTGCTGCAAGCTTTACGAAAAGAAAAGAGGAACTGCTTGAAAAATATGGAATTGAAAGCTATTCAATAGAGCAAACAGAAGGAACTGTTGTACGCCATGGTGGAGGACGGGAAAACCGAACCTCCCCCTATAGGGGAGGATATAAAGTTCTTTTACATGATACACAACAGAGAATTACTGACTTTATGTGGATGAGAGGCAGTGGTACTGAAAAAATCTTTCGTGTCATGGTTGATGCTCAAGGAGATAATCAAGGGAGGCACGATTATCTTTTAGCTTGGCACCATAGCCTTATTCAAGCAGCAGACAAAGAGGCAAGTAGGAAATCACACTAGAGGAGCAACTGCAGCACCAATAATAGGAGAATTATCTATTTGTACAATTTTATAATATCTATGGTGTTGTTTTGTTAAAAATTCATCTAGATACATTTTTGTATAAAATTCTAATTTCTCTGTTTTGTAGAAAGTCGTTCCATCAGCATTTATTAAGACAGGATGCCGAGGATTTATCCCACCCTGTGTCGATAACACAGCTGCAGATAAATTTATTGCAGTAAGTTTAGCAGCGCGTCTGATGATTGAATCGAGCAATAAATATAAAGCAGTAGCATCTTCTTCATTGGTTATACACTTTACCAAATCATATTCTTTGTTGAGGGGCATCTCTAAATAATTACTCATCCGAGTGGTATTAATTGGTTCAATTCGTTTATATAAAGAGGAGAATTCTTTTGACAAAAGGCCCTCTTCAATTGCTTTTTCAATAACAAGACGACTAAAAGCACCTAAATAGGCTCCACTGATTATTTTCTCAAAATGGTAGATTGATGGATCCTTTGTTGTTTGAAAAAATAATTCATCTATAGGACCCACAGTAAGATCATAATTTCCTGACTCAACATTAACTATTTGATTGCCAAGGGGTAGATGGGGAAGTTTCTTAATTTCATTGTTGTTTTCAATATAAGCGGTATTTGTCCCTGTTCCTAAAATAAACCCAATAAAAGTACTATAGTCCGAAGAATCTTTACTTGCTTTACCAGCGAGTAAGGTAGCGACTGTATCATTTAATACAGCGACTTTCTTCTCTTTTACATCATATCCTCTGTTGGCTAACTCTTCTAATAGAGAAGCCCCTACCCTTTTTCCTATTACCTGTGGAGCTTTTATCTCTTTTGAAAAGACAATAGGGATTCCATCTCTCTGTGGGGTAATAGTTGCAGCATATGAGAAACAAAACCCAATGTAATTGCTCTCATGTATAATAGGTTCTACTCCATCAGCTAATATTGAAAAGAATTCAGAAGCACTCACTTCATGGTGAACTCCAGGCATTCCTGTTTTCTTGTAGTGGGAAATGACTGGGTTAAGATCTTCATCAAAGGTAACAAGGGCAACTCTAAAATTAGTTCCCCCTGCATCGAGAACTATTACTTTATCACCACCTTTAATCTCAGCATCTGCTGCTGTATAGGTAGGAATCATTGCTAATGAACCACTAGAATCTCCTATTAATCCTTTTTTCATTTCACCTAAAAAAGAATCACAACTACTATTCATATCGATTGCTTGTTCATGAAGTTTATATTTTTCTAAAAATTGTAGAGTACGAGTAATAGTTTTATCCATAGATAGCCACCTCAATAATAATGTAATTCATAGTGTAAACTCTCTAGAGGAATTAGTCTATTTCAAAAATACTAAATGCAGATTTAAGGGCATCTTCTTTATTTACCAGAAGTGTTAATGGAATAATAGAACCTCTCTTCTCCCCCTCGAGGGGTATAGTGAAGGTGAATTCAATAGAAAAAGAATTGCTAATTCTATTTCCTTCAACGAGAAAGGATCCTTCTCCATCGTATCTAAACGGAGTAGAAGTTGCTATTCGTATTGCCCCTAAAGATCCTGTTAAAATAATCTCTTGTTCACTAAGATGTTGTTTTTGTAGATAATTTTTTATAAATTCGTAATTATTAAATATACTTGTAATACTTTCAAACAACATCTCAAAAAATCCTTTAGGCTTCGCAACGGGTGGAGGAAATGAGAGGAATGTTTTCCTCAATGCCCCAATATCACTCTTTTCGAGCGTGAAAAAAAACTTACTAGCACTACCATCTTTGTTAATTGATGCATCAGGGAAAGAGTAGGGAGGTGTAAGAAGAGTGACTCCCTGAGTAGCTGCTGCTGCAACTATGATAGATTGAAGAGCAAGGGTAATATCATCCTCTTTTACAGTAGTTGAATATGTATTAGTAATTGAGAAAACGCTAATAATTAATAGGAAGATTCCTTTTTTAATATGTTTCATATGAGTTTTAGGATACTCATTTTATCCTCTCTCTGTCAAATTCAAACAGAGTGTGATAAAGTATTTTTTATGGGATATAAAGAGACGTTTTTCTTTTACGATTTAGAAACATTTGGACTTAATTCTCAACACGACAGAATTGCTCAATTTGCTGGTATAAGGGTGAATACAAATCTCGAAGTAGTTGAAGAGCCTGTCGTTTTCTATTGTAAGCAGAGTGAAGATTACCTACCAGATCCCCTTGCTGTTTTGGTAACCCATATTCTCCCACAAGAAGTGAATGAGAATGGATTCATAGAAAAAGAATTTATGAAAAAAATCTATGAAATATTTAGTGTTCCTCGAACATGTGTTGTTGGTTATAACTCACTAAAGTTTGATGATGAATTTATCCGAAACGGGTTTTTTAGAAACTTCTTTGATCCTTATGAGAGAGAATATAAGAAGGGAAACTCCCGCTTTGACATCTTCAGCCTTGTACGAAGTGCGTATGACTTTAGACCTGAAGGAATCGTGTGGCCAATGAATGAAGAGACTAATAGACCTCGCTTTTCCCTGACTGCCCTCACCACAGCAAACAACATCCCCCATGAAGGGGCACATGATGCACTAAGTGATGTATGGGCTACACTAAATTTAGCTCGCCTTATTTATAGGAAACAACCAAAACTCTTCTCCTACTTTCTCACAATGAGAGATAAGCAATATGTGAAGAGCCTTTTAAAAACACCTTTTGGAGAGCCTGTTGCACTAACTGACCAAGTATTTGGTTCGACTTCTGGTTCTACTAGAATCATTAGCCCTATTACTGCTTCTAAGATGAATACAAATCTTGTCTATGCTTTTGATCTATCTCAAGACCCCTCAGAACTCATGATGTTATCAAACAGAATTGACACCATTATCAATTCTAAAACTAACCGTGATAAAATACATAAAGCGTTGCAAGTAGTGAGTAATGCATTATTAGAAGGAGAGGATAATGAAGTCTTAAAAAAGGCAAGTGAAGCATTAACTATAGCATTAGAAGAACTAGATAAGCTTCCTCACCTCCTCGAAATGTCTACGTCCCTTATAAACGTAAAAGGAATTGTGAAAATCTCTATTAACAAAATTCCTTTTATTTCCCCCTTAAAGACTATTTCAGGGGATGAAGCGACTGCAAGAAGACTCAATATCAATGTAGATGAGTGTATGAGAAACTACACTACTCTTTTGAACTCCCAAAACATCCCCCTTAATATTGTTCAAGAAGAGCATAATATCACCTATAAAGAGATTGATGATGTCGATTTTTCCCTCTATAGCGGCTCATTTCTTAGCTCAAATGATCAAGGAAGATGCACCATTATTAGGGAAACAAAGAAAGAAGAGCTAAAAGAAATAGATTTCCCATTCGATGATGAAAGATTAGATGAACTCTTATGGCGCTACAGATGCAGAAACTTTAGTGAGACTCTTGATGAAAAAGAGCTAAAAGAGTGGCATGGCTTTTGCGCCCAACGAATTATGCAACCATTAGTAAAAAATGGGTTTGGTCTCTCTTTCTTTGCTCGAAAAATAGAAGAGAATTTACAAAACAATAAAATGAGTGATTCAGATAAAAAAGTCCTCCTATCATTAAAAGAGTATGCGAAAGAGCTCCTCAAAGTACTTAAGATCACCTATCCTGAACCAAATCTATAAAGAAAATCTTGGAGAAAGAGTAAAAATGAAAAGAGAAGCTACCCATATTAGCCTCGCTACAATGGCGTCCTACGGAGTTGGTAAGTATTTAGCAGAGTTCCTCACAGGTGCCTTTGGAGCTGTTGTCTACAAATTCTATGAAACAGAGGTCGGACTTTCTGCTCTTTATGCAGCGATAGCAACAATCCTCTATTCTCTATGGAATGCAGTAAATGATCCTTTGTTAGGGTATCTTACTAATAAAACAGCCCCTTTTGCAGCGAAGTTTGGAAGGAGATTTGTATGGATAATCATTGGTCTCATCCTCACAAGTTTCTCATTCATCCTTATCTTTAGTGTCCCAACAACATGGATTACTAACGTAAAGAGTGCTCCTCTTCCTGTCTTTTTTTGGATGGTTCTTACAATATGCCTTTTTGATGCCTCTTATTCATTGTGGGAGTTAAACTATCAATCTATATTCCCTGATAAATTTAGATCTCAAGAGATTAGAACCAAATCGGCTGGAATAAGTACTGCAGTTGGAGTATTAGGGGTCGCCTCAGGATTTGTCATCCCTCCCCTCTTTTTCTCTTATGGAGATATTAACAGTTATCTTGTAAGTGCAGTTGTAATAGGATTGATTACTCTTGTTGGTATTATCGTCCTTCTCCCTGGAATTAAAGAATCTCGTGAGATGATTAATCGTTTTGTCACCCAAAAGAGAGAACAAAAAGAGGAGAGAAGTTTTATAGATTCCTTAAAACATGCTTTTACCTACAAAGATTTAAGGGCATTCATCTTTCTTTTATTCCTCTATCAGTCTGGTACGATGTGTATGACAAGCAGCATTCATTATGTTGGAGACTATATTCTTGATGTCCCAAGTAGTGGAACTACTCTTATTTTTGCCGGAATGCTTATTGGAACACTTCTTTCTATCCCTATTTGGATGCTTATCTCGAAAAAAGGGGTAAATAACCAAAAGATGCTCATCATCTCATCCCTTGTTATGGCAGCATTCTCTTTTCCTATGACCTTTATCACTACCATGAGTGGCTTTACCCTATTTATGGGATTATGGGGAATTGGGTTTGGAGGATTTTGGACATTTATGGGTCCTGCAATGGCAGATATCGTAGATGAGATAGTAATAAAAGAAAACAGAAGAGATGATGGAGTGCTGATGGGAATACGGGCATTCTTTATGCGCTTTTCCTATGCAAGCCAAGCAATTGTCTTTTATCTCGTCCACACTATTACAAAATTTGATGTAGATCCAACAAGTCCATCTGCATTAACTGGAATTTCCCTCCACATGGCCGCAATACCAGCTCTATTTTTCTTAATAGGGGCAATTGTCTTTACAAAGATGAATACATTAACAAGTGAGAGGATTGCTAAGAATAAGAGTATATTAGCATCTATGGACATCTAGGAGAAGAAATCGTTATACTAATTCCCACACTTATTTTGAATATTGTTGGAAAAGTAATTCTAGCCATTGTAAGAAAGATTTAGGAGAACAAATGATTGATGTATTAGAGCCCTTTAAAGCTCAATTAGAACATATAGATACTCGCCTACAAGAACCATCTGTAATGAATGATATTAACGAATACAAAGAATTGATGAGGGAAAGAAGCCATCTTGAACCAATTGTAGAGGCCTACAATAACCTTTTAAGCCTTGCTAATCAAATTGAAGATGCCCAGTTAATGCTCAAAGAAGAAGATGATAATGAAATCATTGCAATGGCAAGAGAAGAGATAAATGCACTAAAG
>SABI01000267.1 GCA_009929055.1 Spirochaetia bacterium
GGCTAAAAATATTTGTTATAGTTAATTTGTTTTTATAAAATAAAATAAAAAATATGGCTAATATTTATATTTATGATGAGTTTTCTCCAGAAGATACTGCCATGATGCAGGCTCTTTATTCCAGAAGCCCGAAAAGTGTAACCGAGCACGTAGACAAAGTAAAATCAAGTGGTTCTGGCAAGTTTATGGAAACTTTCTATGTTGGATATGGACATGCTAGTATTGCAGATTGCGGAAGTACTACAATTTTTATTGAAGGAATTTCAATATTAGCTGATAAAGCCATCCAAGATTGGCAATTATATTCCGGACAAGAGACCTCAACCAGATATATTGACATGGGAAAACAGGCTATCATTGACCCAATAAATAATCCCGAATCCCAAAGAATCATAAAAAGATGGATGGACTTTTACATAAATAATCAAGAAAAGGTTCAAGAACACTTAATGAAAAAATACCCTCGAAAACCAGAAGAAGACGAGATTGTTTACATAAAAGCTATTAAAGCCCGTTGCTTCGACATAACTAGAGGATTTTTGCCAGCCGGAATAACAACTCAATTAAGCTGGCACACCAACCTACGTCAAGCTTACGACAAAATATGTTGGTTGAGAAATAATCCACTTCCCGAAGTTCAAAAAATAGCTGAAAATATTCTAGAGCAATTAAAAGAAAAATATAAAAATAGCTTTAGCCAACCAGTGATAGAAGAACAAGAGAATTACAGAAAGTTTATTCCCACCCAATATGTTCAAGTATCCGGTGCATCTACATCACGACCATACGACAGGAATGACATTGGGTGCTGTCCATTGTCACTGCAATGCGGTGGCATGGGAGTATGATGGAGAATAAAGGATGAAATATGGAGGGGTAGGAAGATGATAAACAAGTCAGCATTGATTAAGACAATTATATTTTGGATTGTACTAGTAGCAATAATAGCACTTATTATATCCTTTCCTGAGATTGCAAAGATTTTAGGGGGTATATGTATAGGTATAGTAGTTTTATTTATAACATATACTGTATTTTCCGATGATGGTTCAGCAAGCTACATGGATGAATTCTGATATGAGGAGAAAGAAATGGAAGAACAAGTGGAAGTATTGGTAAAAGATATTGTAGGCAGACTGTATCCAGTGGATGATTGGAGAAGAAACAATCTGCACATTGGACCGTACTATGATGAGCCTGTGGTATTTTCCACCATAGCTAGATTGAGGGAGATTGGCTATGTAGTATCAAGTTACTTCAGCTTCACTTCCCATGGTTGGTACATTGATGTAAGATAGAAACTTTTATATTCTCTGGGGGGATATAAGGAGATTCATATGGATTTAATGTCTTTTATTTTTGGGATTCTTGTGGTAGTAGTTGTAATATTGATTACAATCTCTATCATGAGTTTCGTGAGTGGTAGAAGGTTGAGAAAGGATTTTAATGTGTATGTGAATGATGAGTTGAGATATAAGGAAAATGTTGATGCTCGATTCAATGATTATTGGAAGATGAATGAAACTCAAGCAAAAGAGAATCGTTCATATGTGGATAGCAGAGTTGACAAGTTGCTTGGTCAATTGAACAAATAATATTTTACCCCCCAGAGAATATTTTTTGGTATAATCTTTATAGAAGGGGAACCAAATATGATTCTAGATTACTGGGGATTGGTTAAAGCCAAGAGAAAAGATTGTGACAATTGGATTGTAGGGGCTTACTATAACCACATGAAATATATGCCCTATCCTGACAATCATAGTGAAGAAGATAGGTTTGTTCACTTGGTTGTAACAGATGGATTTGATAGGTTTGATAAACCAAGAGAAGTCATTACCTTTGAAGTGATTCCAGAAACAATCTGCCCATATACTGGAAGAAATGACAAGCATGGCAATAAAATTTTCATGAAAGATGTTGTCAGACCTGATTACTATCAGGGGAGATATTTTGAGATTCTTCCCTACGAGAAGGGAAATACCCTTGAATGGCACCTTGGGAACCTCTCCAACTTGTGGGAAGGGACAGAGGTGGAGATTATTGGAAATACCATTGATGACCCTACCATTATGGAAAGATGTCCCAGTATACAGGAGTTTTGGAATAAATACTATATATAGGGTTGGTATAGTAAAGATGACAAAAGAGGGGAAAAGTAAAAATGATAACTAGAAAATCTTGGATGGAGTTTAGGAACACTGGTCTTCTATTTCTGATTAACCAGATTCTTCATGCCTTTGGATGGGCAATTGTGATTGAGGTACATGATGATGAAACAGAAATATATCCTGCTAGAGTGGACTTCAGAGGATTCAGTGAAGAGGTAACAGACAGGGATTATAAGAAGATATCCAAATACCTTCTGGATAATTCTCAACAACTCTACAGGGAGACTTCAGATAGTTTATCTGATTAGGTAGGAGAGGGTTATGAAAGAATCAACAAAGCTTTTTGTATCATTTTTGATTGCAATTGCTACTATCGGGCTGATTGTTCTTTGTTTCTATTATCCTATCATACTAGATATTATTGGGATTACCATGGCTGTACTTCTTGCTATTCTACTTGCAACAGTAGTAGTCTATCTTGTATTGTTTGGAGGCCACCTATGAAAATCTTAATAATTTGGATTATACTGGTAGCAATCATTTTCTTCTGGAACTACTGTGCCCACAAGGGGGATTCATGAAAAGCCAATATTACATTATGAAAAGGGATTCAGAGGATTCCTACCTATCCATTGATGGAATATTCACCAAGGAAATTAACAACGATACAGCATTTTTCAATGAGGCAGTAGCTGTCATCATCAAGAAAACCTTGGCTAGGATTTCCCCTTGGAGTGAATTTCAAATATTGATACGATTGTGGTAATACCTAGAAGTAGTCTTATAGCTACTCCTATATACCTTGAGTCAAGAAAAGTATAAGGATTTGATATGAAAAAGATTCCAAGAAGATTCATCCACAAGAGCCATCCACTACTGGTACTTAAAAACCTTTTTATTAAAAGGGATTCAAATTTGATTCCAGAAGGGCAGTACTGCTACAAAAGGATTTCCTATACAACCAGCAAGGATGGATATGTTGTCAGTGGAAAAGTAGAAGCATGTCCTTATTTTGAGGAATATACTTCCAACAGACATGCCCTCTCTCCCCTTGATGGATTCTGTGGATGCAAGTACATGAATCGTTATGATGACCCTTGTATCAATGATATGGTGAAAGTCTGCAATGAGAATATGGGTGATGAACAAGAAACAGAGGATGGACTATGAAAGTAGAACACACAAAGGAGTTTTACCATGTACAGACCATCAATCTCAGAAGTAAGAAGTTTAAGAAATGAGACAGGTGCTAC
>SABI01000268.1 GCA_009929055.1 Spirochaetia bacterium
CAGTACAGAGAATCCGAAGTAAAGCTCGACCTCTTGCCTTATACCTCTTTAGCCAAGATAAAAAAGTCATTACCTATATAACCACCCATCTTCAGTATGGGGGAGGGTGTGTGAATGACACCATTATCCACCTAGCTAACCTTAAAGCACCATTTGGAGGAGTAGGGTATAGTGGAATGGGAATGTACCATGGTAAGTATAGTTTTGAGACCTTCAGTCATACCAAAACTGTAATGCAAAAAGGAAAACTCTTTGATATCTCAGCACGCTATCATCCATATACTTCAAAAAAGAGTGCCTTAATTAAGAAAGTATTACGTTAATTACTTAACCTTGTTGAGAATTAAGAGCCCCTTTTGATGCCAAGAAGTAGGAATACCATAGCGGTCTCCTTTTCCTACTTTTATATCAATAGGGGGATACCCTTCACTTATCACACTCATTAAAGGTGTTGTATTACCAGGGGCAAAAAGAGTTAATACACTATCTTTTCTATAAGCGATATCCCCATCAGTATACTGACCAAGAACAGTATCCTTATTAGTAATCACCACTATCCCATCACAATTATCTGCAGTAAAAGGATAATCAACGTGGCTATAGTAAGAATATTCTTCCCCTCGAGTATCAACAAATAGGAGAGAAGGACCTAATTGTGTTTGAGTTGTATTCTTATTACTTGTATGACCCTTTATTTCATCAATGAACCCTTCATAATACTGACTAAACGATTCACTTAAATACGAATTTGCTTCATCAAATTTAATTCCCCCATCACTCATTGTCTCTCCTAAGAGGGCAGAGCGAGTTTCTTCAGAGAATTTAATTACATACCAAGAGTTATAATCATGTTCATTTTTATAGAATAGATAATCATCAAATAGTTGGATAGAATTTGCTTTATCTTCACTTAACAAGACAATGTGAGAGCCATCTAAGAGGCTAAGGTAGAGCCCTTTATCGAGGCCACTAATGACTAATTTATTATTATAGATTGCATACTCCTTTGTAGGAATAACACTTGCACTTACACAATCGCAATCCCCATCTAAGAGCTTTCGTTTAATAACCTCTTCATCCCGGTAGAAGATAAAAGATCCTGTTATTTCAGCATTCCTAAAAGGACCGCCAACAAGAGAAAAAACTTTATCGCCACTAGATCTATTAAATGCAAGGAGAACAGATTCATCCTTGTTATCTTCTAAGGTATAGATCTTCTCATCTTGGATCGTAACAATAGTTCCCCCATTTTCAATCAAGAGGGTTGCCTCTAATTTCCCTTCAAGGTCAACTTTATATATGGCAGAGTCTACTTCACTACTCACAAACCCTTCATTATTAAAGATTCTAAAAGCAGTTACTGGTTCCTCAAAAAGCCTCGTTTGAATGAGAGTACCTACATCCATCTTATAAGGAATATGATCTACATTGTTGATGTAATAAAGGGTATCTTCCTTTATCCCTACAATAGAAGCATCTAGGTCGATAAGTAATTCATTAAGAGGAGCAAGAGTTCCTATGGTAGAGGAGGGGATCTTTTGTAGATAGTAAAACACATCTTCATCAAAGTTCATCTCTTGAATCATGTAGAACATTTTATTACCAATGATAACATTTCCACCATTACGAATATTAGAAACGCTATTTCCCCGTAATTCAAGGCTCTGGTCATATGCTAAGGTATTGATCCTGTTCTCTATCTCTCTTGCTTTTGCCCCATCAATGATAAGAGGTTTAGATGAGTTGCACCCAGTAAGAGAGAGGAATAATCCTACCGTAAGTAATATTGAGATGAGAATATTTTTCTTCAATTTTAATGCCATATTTGTAAACAATACTTTATAAGTCCTCGTGTGGTCAAGAAAAAGAAACAGGATTAATCTCACGGCCACTTTTATAGATACCTTCAATAATCTTTACCGTCTCTCTTCCATCTTCACCCGTCACTAATGGTGGGCAATTGGTAACAATAGCCCTCACTACATCCTCAATTTGTCGAGTAAAGAAGTAAGAGTCTGCATCAATAGAGTTAAAGAAAGCTGTATCTTGATCTCTAAAGTGGGAGAGGAGCTCTTCTTCCCCTTCAATATTCCAAATATCATTTACAGGGGGATCTGTAGTTTTACTCACTCCTGCCACAAACATTGCCCCTCCATCGGTTTGTACTCCAACAGAGGCCCCACTTGTTCCATGAATATGGACTTTTGCATAGATTCCAGGTTTTTGTGAATTACTTAACAACAGGGAGGCAAGAGCTCCATTTTTAAACCTTATTACCGCAACTGCACTATCTTCAACTTCAATGTAGGGGTGGTTAATGTTCTCAAATTCTCCATAGATTCTTTCCACTGGTCCTAAGAACCAGTGGAGTAGGTCAAGTTGGTGAGGTGCTTGATTAATTAAAATCCCACCCCCTTCAGTATCCCACTTTCCCCTCCAAGGGTCACTATTGTAGTATGCTTCATCTCTCCAGCCAAGAATTGTCACCTGCCCTAGGGCTACTGTCCCTAGTTTTCCACTATCGATAGCCTCTCTCATTCTCATAGCAGAAGGAGTCCATCTTCTTTGGGAGACAACAGAGAGGACTTTTTGAGCCTTCTCTGCTGCGACTATCATATCGGTACACTCAGAAGTGTTCATTGCCATTGGTTTTTCAACTAATACATGCACTCCTGCATCAAAAGCTTCAATAGTATTCTCTTTGTGCTGTGGGTGAGGAGTGGAAATTACTACGGCATCAACATGGTCATACGTTACTGCTTCTTGTATGGTATCTCTAGAGGAGATATTATATTTATTAGCAAATTCATCACGACGAGTTTTATTCCTTCCACACACCGCAACTAATTGAGCTCCATTTGCTTCCTGTATTGCTTTTGCATGAAGGTGTGCAACCTTTCCATATCCTATTAATGCAAATCGTACTGTTTCCATCCTCTTTACTCCCTAAGGTATTAATACAACCTTCAATAGATCTTCTGTTTTATTATAGAGCGTGTCAAACCATCTCTTCCCTTCACTAAGGGGGGCTTCAACACTTACTAACTGTAACACATTAATTTTCTTTTTGGCCATCATATCGAGAACCATTTCATATTCGCCGCTAATAGCACAAGAGCCATAAAGGGAAATTTCTCGGGTGACAACCTTTTGTAGAGGTAACTCTATAGTGGGACTCACATTTCCTATTAAGGTAATGCTTCCCCCCTTTCTTACAATAGAAAGGGCACTTTGAATTGGCTTTGTAGCCCCTACAGCTTCAAAGACTCTGTCTACTCCTTTTAAGCCAACATATTCTTTTACCTTTTGTTCAAATAAAGGGTCACTTGGATCAAAAGCAGCATCGGCTCCTGCC
>SABI01000028.1 GCA_009929055.1 Spirochaetia bacterium
TAAAACAATATTAAACTATAATACATGAAATTAGCAGGAGTATAACTCTAAACCTATGACACTATAAATATATGATATATTGATAGAAGTATGAATAAGGTGGTTGATTATTGGTTTCTATAAAAACAATAATAAAAGAAATAACCTACATTTATTATTCGTAGTACAAATCTCTTCTAAAAGAGAGTACACTGTAAATCAACTTAGAATAGATTGGAGGCACCTTCGATGAAGAAAAAACTACTTAGACATATTCCTTTAGTAATAGTAATTCTCATTATTTTTGTTAGTGGCTGTCAGAGTTCTCGAGTAATAAAAGATATTGAAGAACCTTCAGGTCGTTTTATACCTTCAGCGGAGATTTCTTCTATTCCTTTGGTTGAGGTAGATCAAAATCTAAATCAAATAGAGGAACAAGTTAAAAATGAAAATGAAATAGTTGTTAATCTTATCTGCACCAGTGATGTACATGGGAACCTCTTCCCTTATGATTTTATACAAGATAAGAGCCTTGATTACTCTCTCATGAGCGTCTCTACCTATGTGAATGAGATGAGAGAGGGGGGAGAACATGTTGTTTTGTTGGATAATGGAGATGTGTTACAAGGACAGCCCTTGGTCTATTACTATAATTTTATTACCCCTGATGTTCCCCATATTGTAGCAAGGGTAAATAATACCCTCTCTTATGATGTGAGCTCTGTTGGAAACCATGATATTGAAGCAGGGCCAGAAGTGTATCTTAAAGTGATGAATGAATCATCCTACCCTTATGTTGGAGCTAATATTATTGATGAAGTGACAAAAGAACCTCTTATAGCCCCATATGTAATAATTAACAGAGGGGGAGTTAAGATTGCGGTACTAGGGCTTACTACTCCTGGTATTCCCAATTGGCTTCCTAAGAATCTGTATGAAGGGATTATTTTTGATGATATGGTCACTACTGCTCAGAAGTGGATTCCAATTATAAAGAATAATGAAAAACCAGATATGATAGTAGGTTTGTTTCACTCAGGAGTGAGTGATAATGACTCTGATTTTGAGAATGCTAGTCGATACGTAGGAGAGAAAGTAGATGGCTTTGATGCCATCTTTAGTGGTCATGACCATAAAGATACTCTCCTTAGTGTAAAAAGCCCTTCAGGGAAGGATGTCTATATCGTGGGAGCCCTTAATGGAGCAAGGTCGGTAGCTCACATAACGACAACTTTTACTTACGATGAAATTAGTGATTCGTTCTCCATCTCCTCAATCTCACCTCAAACAGTGATGATGAATACCGTCGAGAGCGACGCAAAGTTAATAAAAGTATTTCAAGAGAGTATAGATGAAGTGACTAGATGGGTTTCAACAGAAGTGGGAAAGATAAGTGAAACTATTTCGTCAAGAGATTCCATGTTTGCAGACTCTCCCTTTGTAGACCTCATTCATACTTTGCAGTTAGATATTACAGGGGCAGATATCTCAATAAGTGCCCCCCTTTCATTTGATGCTTCACTTGAAGAAGGGAGTGTTTATGTAAGAGATATGTTTAGTCTCTACCCATATGAAAATCTTCTTTATACGATGACTCTTACTGGAAAAGAGATTCATGATATGGCTGAATATTCGTACGGCAACTGGTTTAATCAAATGTCCTCTTTAGACGATGATCTCATTCGTTTCAAAAGAGATGAGAATGGAGAGTATATCTATAGTAAAAGATACAATTCCTTTGAAGGAGTAACTCCTTATTATAATTATGACTCTTTTAGTGGTATGAACTATATTGTAGATATTACCAAGCCAGCAGGAGATAAAGTTACAATAAAAACCTTAGCTAATGGGGTTCGTTTCTCTTTGGATGCTTCTTATACTGTTGCCATTAATTCTTATAGAGCTCAAGGTGGGGGGGGCCATTTAGAGGCTGCAGGGTTGACTAAAGAAATGGCACAAGAGAGGGTAATCCAGGCCACTGATAAAGATCTTCGTTACTACTTATTAAAAGAATTTGAAAAGAAAGAAGTTGTTACTCCTAATGTAGATAATAACTGGTTAGTAATTCCTGCCTTATGGGTAAAAAGGGGAATCAAAAACAGTTACCCAAAGATGTATGGAGAATGAGCAAGGTAAAAACCCCATCTTTATAGACAATATATATTCAATAGGGCTACACTCTCTTTTATGTGTACTGAATATAAAAACAATCCCATTTCTCCCATAAATGTTGATATTCAAGATAGAGTAAAAGAGAGATGGGCTAATAAAGTAAAACCTGAATTTTCCCTTGGCTATTTAGAAGAAATTGTAACTCATCTTGCCCTTATCACAGGTGGGATTGATGTTACACTTACCAATCCAAATCTCCTATTATTTGCTGGTGACCATCACATTACCCAAGAAGGGGTGAGTAATAGCGCCCCTGAAATTACCTACCAACAAGTGATTAATTTCTCTAAAGGTGGGGGCGCAGTAGGATTACTAGCGAAAGAGAACAATATCAATTTAAAAGTAGTCGATTGTGGGGTGAATTATGACTTTGATCCATCTTTAGATATCATCAACAAAAAAGTAGGATACGGTGCTGCTAATTTCCTCTCTTTGAAAGCTATGAGTGAGGAAGATGCTCTTTTAGCTATGGAAAATGGGAAATCTCTCATAGACACTTTAGTAAAAGAAAACTGTAATGTAGTTTTGTTTGGGGAGATGGGGATAGGAAACACAACTAGTGCAAGTGCCATCACCTCTTCTTTACTCAACTTAGATGCCTCTTTATGCACTTCTCAAGGTGCTGGCTTGTTTGATTGGCAAATTGAACATAAAATTGAAGTGATAAAAAAAGGTCAATTATTTCATGGAAAAGAGAGTTCTCCCATCTCTATCCTTAGTACCTATGGGGGGTATGAAATAGCAACGATGGTAGGCTCTTTATTAGAAGCAGCTCATAAGAAAATGGTGATTATTATTGATGGGTTTGTTACCTCTTGTGCCCTCCTGGTTGCTTCCTTCATCGATAAAGAAGTTACATCCTATGTTCTAGCAAGCCATGTAGGCAAAGAGAAGGGGCACCAGGTGATTCTAGACTACTTACACTTACGAAGTGTTCTCAATCTCGATCTAAGCCTAGGAGAGGGTAGTGGAGCCCTGCTGTGCTATCCTATAGTAACTCAAGCACTACACCTTTATCAGAAAATGGAGAGTTTTAGTGAAGCAAATGTGACAAATTCAGTTCAAGAAATGAAGAAAAGGAGTAGATAGAATGGAGTATAGGAATCCTCTCATTTTTATTGTTGGAGGGGCACGTAGTGGCAAAAGTAGTTATGGAGAGACCCTTGTACAAACTTTTGCTGAGCCAAGAGTCTATATTGCAACAGCAGAAGCTTTTGATGAAGAGCTTAAAGAACGGATAGAGATGCATCAAAAGCGGAGAGAAGGTATTTTCTTATTAACGATAGAAGAACCCATCAACCTTGCCCAGGTTATATTACATAGACCTAAAAGAGAGACTCTCTTTATAGACTGCCTAAGTGTGTTCTTAGGGAATTTATTTCACTACTATGGCTCTAATGAGTCTTTTCCTCAATTAGAAGAGCTTTATAGGGCATTAGAAGAGAGGAAGCAACCTATTATTGTTATTAGTAATGAAGTCGGAGAAGGAATTGTACCAGAGAATGAAATGGCTCGTCATTATAGAGATATGAGTGGGTGGATGAATCAAAGGGTAGCTAAAATTGCAGATGTTGTAATCAAGATGACCTGTGGAATACCACAAATTATTAAAGGAGAATTATCTTGAAAGATGGGATAGGCCTTGCAACAGCATTTCGAACTCTCACTACCTTTAAGGTATGGGGAAGGGAGAGTAAATCCTTTGTTACAAGCTTGTATTGGTTCGTTGTGGTGGGGATAGTCTTAGGGGTACTCAATTATGTAATTATTATCCTCCTTAGCCCCTACCTATCCCCTCTCCTTATCTCATCTTTAGCAGTTACTTTCACCGTCTGGGCAACAAGGGCATTTCATCTTGATGGAGTTGCTGACATGGCTGATGGGTTTGGAGGAGGGTGGACAAAAGAGCGGGTGCTAGAGATTATGAGGGACTCTCATATAGGAGCCTTTGGTGCAATTAGTATAGCCCTTTTGCTTATTGTAAAAGTAGCTGCAATCTCTTCTCTCATAGAAAAGTCAAATCAATTTAGTATTATCATCATCTTTAGTATCTCTCGTTTCTTATTAGTTTTTTTAGCCCATATTTCCCCTTATGCAAGAAAAGAGGGGACTGCTCACCATATCGTAGGGGAGGCAAAGGTTCGCCATGTAGCAGTAGCCTTTATTCAACTACTACTACTTGCATTCTTTTTTTACAGAGGGGAGCTCTTAAAAGTTCTCCTTCTATTTGGTAGTGGCCTCATTACTTCCCTCTATATTCTTTACAGAGGGAAAAAGAGAATTGGTGGTATTACTGGTGATATGTTAGGGACAACTTTGGAACTAAGTGAAGCAATTATGTTAACAGTAGCATCTCTATAAGAATACATCTTGCCAAGTTGTGGACAAATAGGCAAAATGAAGAAGAACAGATAAGGAGTCAATAATATGAAAAAAAGCCGTTGGGGAATTTTAGGAACTGCAGGAATTGCTAGAAAGCAACTTATTCCATCCCTACAAAGTAGTGATATGTGTGAAGTTGTGGCAGTAGCATCAAGAGATATTGAAAAAGCAAAACAATTTGCTCAAGATACTCATATTGCACACTATTATGGCTCTTACGAAGCTCTACTTGAAGATCCTTCTATAGATATTATCTATATCCCCCTTCCAAATCATCTCCATGTTGAATATATTAAAAAAGCTGTTTCTTATGGAAAGCATGTATTATGTGAAAAACCTATTGCTTTGAGTGTAGCTGATGTTGAAGAGCTTATTGCATTGCGTAACTCTAGTGGTCTTATGATAGGAGAAGCATATGCTATGTATTATCAACCACGATTACAAGAAATAAAGAAATTACTTACTTCTGGTAGTATAGGAGAACCTCTCGTGGGTCACGGGGTGTTCTTCCTCACAAATAATGATAAGGATAATATTCGAAATGCGTATACTGTTGGAGGGGGAGCCCTTTGGGATATCGGGGTCTATCCTATTGCCGTAGGGAGATGGCTCTTCGGTGCTGAACCTGTTGAGGTAAGTTGTGAAATTGAAAATGATAAAGATTTTAATGTAGATCATTTTACTTCTGGACTATTGAAATTCCCTAGTGGAGGAAGGCTTAGTTTTAGCTGTGGGATGAAACATCCTTCTCACACCCATATGAGCTTTTCAACACAGACACACCGGATTGAAATAGAAAAAACCTACCATAGTGATTATCCTCATTCACAGTTTTTTGAAATATTCACAGGAGATTACCCGAGTAAAGGGAAAAAAGTCTCTTTTGATCCAGTTGATCAATACCGCTTAGAGTGTGAAGCTTTTCATAACAGTATATTCAATAATGAACCATTTGCGGGATCTTTAGAGAATTCCTTAAGCCAAACTAAAACAATTGTTGCCTTATTTAAAGCAGCATCATCAAAAAAAGTAGAAAGAGTATAAAGTATGCACATTGTATGTTTAGACCTTGAAGGGGTACTTGTACCCGAAATATGGATTAATGTATCTCTTAAGACAGGGATAAAAGAGTTGATGCTCACTACTCGTGATGAGCCCGATTATGATGTATTAATGAAAAAGAGAATTAAAATTCTCAAACAACATAATCTCACATTGAAAGATATCCAAGAGGTGATAGCCACTCTCTCTCCATTAGAAGGAGCTCTTGAGTTTCTTGACACCCTAAGGGAGAGGACTCAGGTAGTAATCCTTAGTGATACCTTTAGTGAATTTGCTGCCCCTTTAATGAAAAAACTAAAATACCCCACAATCTTTTGCAACTCTTTAGTTGTTGATAAGAATGATGTAATTCAAGATTATACTCTACGGCAGAATGATGGAAAGAAGATGGCTGTCCTTGCCCTTGCGAGTATTGGGTTCACTGTTCTCGCTGCAGGAGATTCCTATAATGACCTCAGTATGATAAAAATAGCACACGAGGGGGCATTATTTAGAGCTCCAGCAAAAATATTAGAAGAAGAGCCAAATCTACCCCACGCAACAACATATGAAGAATTTATGGGAATTATTACCAAATTTCTACAAAATTAGCAAAAATAAAGCTTGACGGATTGGCAAAACACATCCATCTTTATTGTTACTATTTGAAGTATATACGCCGAGGTGGTAAGTATGAGTCAGGAGTTCAATGAAGAGATGGAAAAACGTCTCATTCAGTTGAGAGAAGAGATTTTAGAAAGTATTGCTGCAGAGGATGAAGATTTTAGGTCTCTAGTGAATGCAATGGGTATTAAAGATGATGGTGATGTCGCTAGCGATGATATGATGGTCAAAAAGATGGAAGCTCTTAACCAGATTGCAGCGAATCGATTAAAAAGTGTTGAAGCAGCGCTAGTGAGATTAAAGAATCATCGTTATGGTATGTGCTTACAATGTGGTGTAAAAATCCCAGAGGAACGCCTAAGGGCTATTCCTTATGCAGTGATGTGTGTCTCTTGTAAAAGTGGACAAGAAGGGAATAAAAAGAGAGCTTGGTAATTACCTTAAGTATGGATTGTAGGCGAGCTCTTTCCCTATTGTGGTTTTCTCCCCATGTCCAGGGTATACGATTACCCCTTGTGGTAAGAAAAGTAGTTGCCTCTTTATAGAATCTATAAGATCTTCCATGTTTCCACCTGGGAGGTCGCTTCTTCCAACGGTACCCTTAAATAAGGTGTCGCCACTAAAGAGGATATTCTCCTTTTTACTATAAAAACAAACTCCACCAGGAGTGTGTCCTGGGGTGTGAAGAACGAGTAAGTCACACCCTTTAATCATCTCTTTATCTTCTAAAAGATGAGTTGGATGAGGGAAATCGTCTTCAACTTCTTTTACAATCTCTAATAGAGCTGGGTCTACTTGTCGTAAAAATGAGTGGAGACGTTTTAATCCCCCCTCCCCAATAAGGTCAGCATCGAGAGAGTGTATCATTATCTCAACATCATTATAGTGCTTTATAAGTTTTTTGATTCCAAGAATATGGTCAAAGTGACCATGAGTCAGTAATATCCCTTTTAATATTAACTTTTTAGTGAATAAAAGATCGGTTAAGAAATTACTGTTTTCCCCTGGGTCGATTATCCACGCATGAGTATTATTATGATAAAGATAGCAATTGGTCTTTAGTGGACCAATTGCAAAGGTTTCTACAATCAACATCTATTCCTTATTTGAATAACTCACTGAAGCAACTCTTCCTCTGATTTCAACACCATTAAGTACTTCGATTGCTTTTTCTGCTGTATCACCATCTAGGGTAACAAATGAATATTTGTCATGAACACGAATAGAGTAAATTGCTTCTTTCTCAATTTCCAGTTTTTCAACTAAAATTTGAGAAAGTTCTTTTGCATACAGTCGTCTCATTTTCCCAATGTTTATATAGATAGTTCGTGACCCTTCTGGAATGTTTTTTACAACAGGAGCTGCTTTTGCGACTGGAGAGGCAGAGGCTTTTGTTGTAATTGGTTTTTTAGCAGGAGCCTTTCTTTTATCTGAAGATGAGGAGCTACTTTTTTTAGGAGTATTGAGTTGTAAATATTCTCGTAATAAAAAGGCACTCACGTTACCTCGTTGGGTAAATGGTACATTCTTTTTGAATGCTTTTTTAAGAGCTTCAAGTTCTTCGGGTTGTGAATCAACTTTTACTTTTGCAGCTAATAGTTGTAATTTGCCTGCTGTTACGTCTTCTTGTGTTGGTGAGAGTCTAGTCTCTTGATCCATGAGTAATGTCTCCTTAGATGTGGTAATTTTCTGAGCCTCACTAGCCTTGATTATTGTGACAATACAGTGGGTATCCCTTTCCCATGTACATAAATGTTTCACCAAGTCAGTCAATTCCATTACAGTGACCCCAACAGGGACAATTGTAATTGCTAAATTGCCAGCATCTTCTTGTAATTGAGTGATGTCGTTACTACAAATTAATTTGTAAGATAACGGTAATTTTGCTTTAAAGAGGCGTGTGTTTAAAGCATTTTTTGGTACTGATTGCCCAAGAACGATATAGAAAAGATCTCCTTTCAAGGTATAAAGGATATCTTCTACCTCTTTTATACTCACTCGGGAGCTTATAATATTCGTAATTGGGTATCTACTGCGGTACCATGATGATAGAGAGATAATGATGGGCTCATCAAAAAGCTCACTACTATCTCGTTGAAGATCATTAAGAGTATGACAAAAATATTCTATATTTGTCTTTTTGCCAATTTTTGTGAAAATAAAACGACAATCATCAACAAAGAGTTGTTTTCTTATAGTAAGTTGTTCTGGGCTCTCTTCTTCGCCAAGAACGAAGGAGTGGAGTACAACTACTTCACTACAATTAGAAAGGTTAATGTTATCTCTTCTTAGGTGATCAATTGCCCTTATAGGTGTTGTGATAAGTAATTTTGATTGTTTGTGTAGAGCACTAAGATTTTCTTTTGGAGTATTTTCCTCACTTAAATAGATACCAGAAAATTGAGTTGAATACTCACTTTTAGTTCTAATCATTTCAAGTATATCTTGATCGACTATATAGACAATTGATGGAGAGGAAATTGAACCTTTCTTTTGTTCTTTAGCAAGACTTGCTGCTCTCGATAGGGATGCTTCTAATGCAAATTCTCCACTTTCAATACAGAGATAATGTACATCTGTTGTAGATGTAATGTTATCGAGTGCTTTTTTTAACGGAGAGGGAATTGATGCTGTACTCATTCCACCTCCACGGAGAATTCATTCATGCGATGCTCTTTCTTTTTGATCTTCTATTTTAGAATATACATCGAAGCTTCCTTTGTCAAGAAACCTCAGTTATGGTATTATAGCATAGCTTAGATAAAGGAAGTATGCATGGGCCGACAAATGATGCAAATTGAAGAAATTGCACGAGAAATTGAACACGTTTCCTCAGATTTACAAGATCTCTATGCTACTTTAGGAGAATATGCTATTTCTCATTCCAATTTACTCATTGAAACAGTAGAATCTAAAAATTTATATCAAAAATTTATCAGTATTGCTGATCAAAGTGATTCCTTAAAAACTCGAATAAAGAGGCTAAAAGAACTTCATAACTCTATACTAGATGGAAAGAATCGGGTAAAAGAGATTGAAATAGAGAAGAAAGAGCTCATAGAAACAATGACCCTTCTTTATAGCAGAATTGGAGCTATTGCCTGGGAAGAATCTTACTCTCATGTGTTACACAAAGATATAGTAGAGAAAATTCCAACAATTACCCAATTACATGCTGATTATTCTTCTCTTACAACCCAACATCTCGAAGCGAAAAATAGGGCAAATGCTACTTCATGGTTTTTAAAAGTTCCTTTTTCAATTAATGAGAAAGTAAAAAAGAGTCATCTTAATAAACTTCTAAAAAGTAATACCAAATCTTTTATAGAATTTGGAGAAATAATTGCTACTTCATCCCTCATTTCTCTATTAGTAAGTGAACGTGCTATCCAGATTGGAGAGGAGTATGACCTCCTTTATACTCAAATAATCGATAAAGATGATGAACTTGTAATGGTAAAAGAGCAGATGCATGCAAGTAAAGATCAACTTGAACAAGAGGGCTTAGGGGGATCTTTAGCAAAAAAGATTGGAGAATTAGAAAATAGTCTTAAAGAATCTACTAAACAAAGAAAACTTGCTGCTCTCATGTATGGAAAGGCTGTAACAACCATGATGAGTACAGAAAAAGAGAAAGAGTTTCCTAAGGAGATGGATGAGTGCTTTCTCCATATTCTTGATCAGCAATACATTAAAACACAACTCTTAAGGACTACGAAAAAACTTAGCATAGAACAAAAAATAGAAGAGCTCGTTCTCTTACTCAAACAAGATGAAGACCATATCCTCCATATTGAAGTCCAAATAGGTCAACTTAATCATCAAATTGAAGAAATTAACAGAACAATGGCAACCAAAAAAGAACAAATAGGAAAACTTCAAAATCAACTGGTAAAAGTCTTACCATTAGAGATTACCAATGGGTGACAGAACCGATAAAGCTAAAGAGACTGCTCGTGAAATGCAAAAGAGAGAAAAAGAGTTTCAAAAGCAGATGCCTACCCTGGAAGATGCTCGGATATTAGTTGAAAAAAAGAGGGCATTAGAGAAACAAAAGAGTGAAGCAACAAGAAAAGTTGTCGATTTGAAAAAATCACCTCCACCCACTCCAAGCAAACCAAAACCAAAAACTTCTCAAAAAAAGAAAACAAGTCCAACAAAAAAACCTACGTCACAGACAAAGAAACCCCCTATTAAAAAAAATACATCCCATTTAACTCACACAAAAAAGGGGAGAAAAGCACATCTTGCTACTCAAAAGAAACAAAAAACATCTCATAAAAAAATTCTTATCTCGAAAAAAAATCTATATATTGTCTTAGCAATTATTCTTTTTACAATTATCACGAGTGTGATAGGGATTACTCTGATAAGCAGAAGTCAAAAAAATGAGATATTCAGTTCTTCTTCCCCATATGTATCGGTTGAAATAGCTGATGGATTAAACGCTACCCATATAGCTTCCTTATTGGAAGAAATTGGTGTAATTAAAGATGCAAAAGGGTTTGTTGATTACCTCGTCTCTAAAGGAGATGAAAGAAATCTTCTTTCTGGATTTTATAATATGCAAAAAGGAAGTAGTTATGAAGAGATGAGAACTCTTCTTACCACAAAACCTCTCTCTTCTGAAATCCGTTTTACTATTTATAAAGGATCTGTAATAAAAGAAATTGATAATAGACTTGCTGCTTCTCAGCTCATCAAGAGTGGAGAATTTATTACTGCTATTGAACAACAAAGGATAGAGAAAAATTTACATTTTAGTGAAGGGTGGATATATAGTGACGTTTATACAATATCAAAAGGGGAAGATGTTGCTTCTGTTCTTGCTTCTCTCTCTATAGGCCGTCTATTTGATGTGTTGAAGAGAGAAATGGGACAAATTAGCCAAATTGACTATAGTGTAGATGATATTATCATCATTGCCTCTATGATACAAAGAGAGACTCAAAACCCTCTTCAAATGGCTGACATCGCCCGTGTTATATTTAATAGATTAGAGAGGAATGAACCACTAGGAATCGATGCAACAACCCGTTATGCCCTTGATACATGGAATAGGGATCTTACTAAGAAAGATTTTAGTGACTCAGGTGAATATGATACAAGAAGAAGGGTAGGCCTTCCTCCTACAGGGATAGGTTCTGTAGGGCTAGATGCAATTAAAGCAGCTCTATACCCAGCAGACCATGATTATCTTTATTACTTTCATGACAACGAGGGAAATCTTCATCTCTCTCTTACCTATCAAGAACACAAAGAGAGATATAATTCCCTGAAGTAATTACCTCTCCATATATTGTGTTTTTCTCTTTCATATAGTAAGGTACTGATAGTTTTTCGCCGGCGTGGTGAAATTGGTAGACACGATAGACTCAAAATCTATTGTCCGCGAGGATGTACCGGTTCGAGTCCGGTCGCCGGTAATAATAACATTATAAGAGAATAAGTGAAGTCCATTAGAGTAATTCTAGTGGACTTTTCTATAGTGGGCATTTTAGTTTGGCGAGTCTTCATAGAGACCCCAAATAAAAGGGAGACTTCAAAAAGCCTCCTTTTTAGTTATGTCGTTGATTTAGTCAGTTATAATTTCAAAGGTAACTGTAGCAGAATAGCTACCTGCAGAAGCACCATTAGTTTTTGGTATGGTATAATTGAACTCTTCATAACTTCTCACAATACCACCAACTGGTGATGCTTCATACGTTAGTTGGTAAGTTGGTGGAGTTGTTCCTGTATTAAAACTTTTATCATATTCAGTAGTATTTCTCGTAACTGAGTAAGGTATGTGAGTATTTGAGTCTCCGATTAAAGTTAATTCAGTTCCAGTAGCTTCAATGGTTATTTCACTATTAATAACTCTACGAGCTAGCACATAAAAAGTACCAGTTTGTGCAGCTAATGAAACATCTGTATTCTCAGCTACTGTTACGTCACTAACTGAACTAAAGAATAATGTATCAAAATCTAAACCAGAATAACCGGTTGCCAATGGTTGTAAAGAGGCTCTAATGCCAGTATTACCTACATTTTCTTCTACAAATGCATTAAGACGAATATAGGATGGATCTGATGCTGCAAATATCCCAAACATTGTCCCTAGGGATATCACTACTGTCAAAACTAAAGTTAATACTTTCTTGTTGTTTTTCATAATTTCTCCTTTAGAGGGATAAATGCTAAGATTTTCTCTCCTATGGATTAACAATAAACCTCAAGTATGACTTATGTCAATACTTTTTATTATTTATTATTAATAAAGTTTAAAATTGTAGTAATATATTAATATATTACTACATAATAACAAAATAGTAGGGTGAACATATAACTAAATTCTCACCTTTAATATTATGTATTAAACATATTCTTTATGTATTTTGGTCTTTTTTTTCTTCTTTTTAATTAAAATTAAGGTGGAAAGTATTTTATAATGTTAGATGTGTATTTGCCTCTCACTACCATGTTTTTATCTTTTTTGGATAATTTAGTAGTCTCTTAACAATAAAAAGAGGATTTCATGATTTATCCATTCTCTAATAGTTTAGGAATAATAATAATAATAAGGTTCTATAAATTAACCTGCACTTTCTTAGATCTCTTTTATGTGATACGGTTAATTGTCTCATAGAAACCGCGCTACTTTTAAGTTCTGATAAACCTATTGTAGCAGAAGTCTGTGGGACTTTGTTTTTCTCCATTTTTTTATTTTATGTATCTTTTCAGGCGAGCGATAGTGACTTGACTATTACATTGTTCTCTAGATTTATTCGTTTGAGACTGTTACTATAGTAATTAGGGCTCAGTGCAGAATTCTGTGGGATTTATATTGTTGATACGGTCTTCTGCTAGCTTCCATAATTTTCCAAAAGAAGTATTGAGTATCAGGAATCCCATAAGAATTTCTTCTTACAGTTTTTATCATGTTGTTAGTTCCTTCTAGTTTCCCTGATGTTATTTGATGTGTTGCGTTACACACAAAACTTCTCATTCGCTTTCGAATAGTTTTAGCAAAACTTATAATTTCTACAACCCCACTTTCCTTAGCCATATTAATCCATGTTTTCAACCCATCAAATAGTCTCTTAGAATCTGTTTCTTCAAAAGAATATTTTAGTTGAGCAAGAAGGAAGTAGGCTTTATTTAGATCATCATTCATTGCCAGTAGCTCATCCAGTCGTCTTTCATGGTCAGCATGCATTTTCCTAGCACCAGGAGGCCACTTTAGTCCCATTAAGGTCATTTTGTTGAGCTTCTCATTATTTTCATGTGCATGAGTATCTTTCTGTTGCAATGTCCTGCGATCGGACAAGATGATGTAGCGACTTCCTTTATACAAATTATACCTATTATCATCTCCTTTTTCTTTAAGTTCTGCCTGCTTTCGCCTGCGCATTGAGGTTAATACTTTATCATTGTAGAGTTTAATCAAATGGAATTTATCAAAAATAACGGCAATCCAAGGGCATCTTTCATTGAAAGCACTATGATACTGCCCGTTCATATCCATGCAGACAGCTTTGACATGGCTCATCCAATTTTTACCCATATATGCAATAAAATTATATACTTGGTCTTTTTTCTTTCCCTCTTCGCACCACAAGATGTCTCCGCTTTCCAAATCAATAACCACCGTTGCATAATGGTGTCCTTTATGAAGGAGAAACTCATCTATAGCGATGTACTTGCTATAAGTAGTTGGTCGTTTATTCTCAAAAAGTCTTTGCAATCTTTTTTTATCAATACTTTTGATGATCGAGGGATGTATGGAAAACTCTCTAGAGACAGACTTGAGAGTTCTGCCTTCTCCAAGTCTTTTTTCAATAAGAAGGCGTAAATGTTTTGTTATGCGATGATCAGGATCCTTAAAAGGGATACCTTGTATATGGGTGCATCCACAATTTCTACATCGTGAACGGCTTCTTTTGACACGTAAAATATGAGGCCTAAGCTGTAAAGGAATATGAGTTAAATAGATTTCATGATCTTGATGGATATCCATAGGCCCATTACACACAGAACAAGTTCGAGAGAGTTCTAGAGTAATAGTCCCACAAGTAAGGGTATGCTTTTTTCGACTGTTTGTTGCAGCAATAATTGGATCAGCTGTTACATCAAAGCTTGCTAGCCCATGAGCAAATGTGATAGTGTCATGCATAGGGACGGTTTTTCCTTTGTTATTGTTTGGTAACTTCAACATATAGGATTGCCGTCCCTCTTTTCAATACAAAGAGTTATTTTTTACTACACTATTTTTATTTTACACTATTATTGCATCGGGTTAATCCCACAAGAAAATGTATTGACCCGTAATTACTTCGTGATATTTATTCACACACGATTGCCTATACATACTAATTTATACCTCTAAAGTGTAGCTTTAATAATGAGTTTCTTTGAAAGCCTTTTCTAGAATATAGGGGGCTCCTTAGGAGGATTCTTAGTGCCATTACTTTATTATGTGCAAAATTCAATTACAGCAATGGTCCTGATTTCAGTAATTCTTTTTTATGTTCTAGGTCAAGGAGGGCGACGTCAAGCTCAGGATTCTTTGTTTGTTGCGCTACTAATTTCAACTTTCCTCGTAGTAATTTTTGAACTCTCTGTCGATATTTTCTCAGGGAGAACTTTTTATGGGTCACGACCTCTCCTCATTTTTTCTACCTTTATGTTTTATGTTTTTAATCCATTTCCTAGTGTCTTCTATTTCTTATATCTAGATCAGTTGCGTAGGCGTTGGGTAAAGATCCCTTGGCCTATTGGTGTATTAGCCTTCAGTCCAGCAATTATAGGATTTTTTCTTACAACGGCTTCTCTTTTTAAAGGGATGATCTTTTCAATTGATGCAGCCAATGTGTACCACAGAGGAAGTTCATTCTTCCTGATAACTATTTTTGATTTAATGTGCTTATTGTTTGGAGTAATCTATTTAATATACTATCGTGAAAGTTTCAAAAAGAGAGACTTTTCCCTCTTTATATTTTTCCCAGTTCCTGTCCTAATAGCTGTTGTTTTGCAAGTCGCCATTTATGGTCTAGAAATGGTTGGGTTAAGTTTAGCCCTCACGATGTTGATAGTCTATTTACAAATGCAGAGCTCCCAAGCTAATAAAGATTACCTTACGTTACTTTATAACCGAGGAGTGAGCGAGAAATACCTAGAGCACCTTCTTCTTAAGAGAAGAAAAAAGCTGATTGGTGGTATCATGATGGATATCAACAATTTCAAACATGTTAATGATATGTATGGGCATGATCTAGGAGACAGATGTTTGCGCTATTTTTCTAAGCTATTAAGGGAAAGTTTTAAGAATAATTGGCTTATCGGGCGCTTTGGTGGTGATGAATTTGTTCTTTTCAAAGAAGTTGATTCTTTAGAGGAGATCAAACACGATCTAGCAAGTTTTCAAGAACATGTATCAACTTTCAATACTGAGGGGACTTTACCATTCTTTTTAAGCGTGAGTACAGGCTTTGCAGTTCTGTCCCCAAACGATACCATGGAAGCAACTGCATTCATAAAAGCACTCGATACCCTCATGTATGAAAATAAACGGAAATACCACGCATCCAATAGGAAAAAATCTATTGAACATTCTCCAAATGAGGAATTCGACATATTGTGAATCTAGTAATATCTACGATAATTTTTATAGGTTGCATTTCATCCCTTTAGGGGCTATGATTCATCCGTTCTCATACTAATGATGGAGGAATCTTATGGCTAAATCACAAGATGCAAAAAAAACAGAGAAGAAAAAACCTTTGAAGACCCCTAAAGAGAAAAAACAAGAAAAACAAGAAAAAAAGAAAAACAAGTAATCACCTATTTCTTGTTACTTTACTTCAATCTAACCTCTCATATCCTCTTGTCAATTAAATCTTAAATACAAGAGGATTTGTTTATCTTTAATTCATATGAAAAAATTATCTCCTCTGGACAGTCAATTTCGCTTGGACTACACTACAATAAAACAGGAGGAACTGTTCATGCATGTAGTAGTTCTTGGTGCAACTGGCCATATTGGAACATATCTTATCCCTCGGCTTATTGAAAAGGGACATTCAGTTACTGCAGTCTCTAGAGGAAAGAGTAAACCATACCTCAATCACCCCCATTGGAAAGGTGTTCGTGAGGTTGTGTTAGATAGAGAAGAATTAGAAGCTAGACATAAGTTTGGAGAGGCTATTGTTAAAGAGAATCCTGATGTGGTTATTGATCTAATCTGTTTTACACAAGAGAGTGCAATGCAACTTGTTGAGGCCCTTCAAGGAAAGATTCAACACTATCTCTCTTGTGGTTCAATATGGGTTCATGGGCCTTCTTCTGTTGTCCCTACTACTGAAGAGGAACCAAGAAATACAATTGGAGACTATGGGATAAAAAAAGCTCAAGTAGAGGCTTATTTACTCAAAAAAAGTAGATTAGAAGGATTCCCTGCAACTATTATCCACCCAGGTCATATTGTGGGCCCTGGTTGGTTGCCTTTAAATCCCCAAGGAAATTTCAACATAGGTGTGTGGGAAACTATTAAGAAAGGCCAAGAGTTACCTCTCCCCAATAGTGGATTAGAGACAGTACACCATGTCC
>SABI01000269.1 GCA_009929055.1 Spirochaetia bacterium
CGGTGAAGTAAAGGCAGTTTTTCATAATCCATAAATGGTCGATGTTCTTATTGAGCATCTTCATCTTCTTCCATAAACGGATGTCTGCTTTTGATATGGCCAATAATCTTCCTTGTTTACTTGGGTGAGGGATAACGTAGTATCTAAACCCTTTTTGAGTGTGTAATAGGTCTGCCTTAACACACGCTACTTTGAAGCGTAATGCTCCAATTAACAGTTTTAGTTTCATAGGAATAAATAAATTAGTTTGTACCTTACAATTAGTTTGTTTATAGCATTCACAGAACAATGGATTAAATTCCGTTTAGTGTCGTCGATAAATCCTAATTTCCAACATTCATCGACCGACAAATGTACTAAAGATAATCGAGATTTTCTACTCTTTTGAGGGAATAATGACAAAGATAAGATAGGATTAATATCTTTCTTGCCAAAATTCAGGTAATACTTCGTGTACCCAACAAATGAGAATGTCGGAGTTACGCCATGTTTTAGCTCTTTTAATAACCTAATAGCTTGAATAGGATTGCGCATAACCAATCTAATCTCATTGATTGATTTCGCTCTTTGTGCATAAGTAATCATAATGATGCTTCGTTTATAATTGTTTTTTTATAAGTTTCAAATTTCCTGTCGTCTAATAAGTACGGTCTATCTATTGAGTAGCAAATCCAATTACCAATAGCTCTAGTAATATGCCTATCATCGCGTGCGCCATCTACAGCTCCAAGGGTACCATCATCTTTGACTTCAAATGTGTCATGTTCATTTGCTGCATCAAGGCACCGCTCAATGTATAAATCCTCTGCTAATACTAGTTGTTGGTGAGTGCAGACCATCATTTTAGACGACTTATTGGTATGGAAACCGTATTTTAAAGGCACTCCCTCTTTAATTTGGTCGGCAGGCGTTCTACTATACAGATTATCATAGTACGCTGAAATTTCATCAAAGACTGATTCCATCTCGAACCCCGATTGCCCTGCTGAATCTGGAGTATTAGATTCAATAACTAGTAAGGCGTTTTGATAAAGTTTAGCTATCTGCACAGCTTTCCATATAAAGAAACGCATCATTATATGTCCACTCCACTCGGCTACTATTTCAGGAACTCCACCTTCTTTCATCCAATACCTATCAAATACAGCAATAATTCCATTATCGGCTTTTTTAGAAGTTCCACGGTTCACATCGACTACGACTACGAATCGGTTATTACCCATTTTTACATCATCAGGTAAAGACCATACTTTAAAGTGCCCTTGATTATCTTTTTGGAATTTAATATTCTCCAATGCTTTTGAACCATGGACTGCATCGGCCATAACGTCGCCTACTAATGATGGCTCGGAACAATATCTTCTTAGTTTTTCTACGTCTCCAATATTATAGAATCTGTGTCCTGTGCTTTGGAATGCTTCTATATCATTCGAGGGGAACTCGGACATAAAACGCCAAATATCTGAATAGGCTTTCTTTTTATCTCTGTACCAGGCGATATGTTCAAGAGTTGCTCCATCTCTAAACATAGCCTTTTCTTCCTCTGTTAAAGACTTAATAAACTCTTCGATGTCTTTTACTTCTTTAGAATAAGACTCAATTTCAAACCACGCTACGAACACGGGGTCAAAACCACTTTCTCCCTTTTTTGCTCTAATCCATTCCCTATGGAAGAAATTACCAACCCCTTTGGCCGTGCTTTCATAAACAATCATCGTATCTTTTACAAGTGGAATACCTGATACGATACTCTGAATTAAATCCTCTGGCTTCTTATTAGATGTAGTGGTGAACATGGCAACCTCTGAGAAGTGAGCCATGTTAACGTCTTCTCCACGCATCCCTTCAGGTTTTTCAGCCGAACCGATTGACATAGTACAATCTCTTTCTGTCACTTGACGTGTTTTCTGAGAACCCTCGTAAGGGATTAATTCTAATCTCTTGGTCGAGCCTTCTACTAGGATGAATGGGTAGAGTTTTAACGCCTTGGTGTACATACCGCGAACGATACGAGCCGTATTCTCTACGTGTGCACAGATAACGCTATTCCATTGCTTGTGGATTACTAGTTGCATCCACATCATAAAAATTTGAACAAGGGTACTCCCTCCCCATTGACGAGCCTTTAATAAAATAACTCGAATAGGTTCTCCGTTTAACATCGCTTTATATAAACGGCTTAGGAGTTTCCGTTGTCCTCTGTTTAGTTTAAATTGGATCATCTTACCTAACTTACCGCTTTTAACGGCTTCGTCGGATAATTTTTCTTTAATCTTAACAAAAGAGTACGCCCAAAATTCAAAGTCGTATCTGATTCTTATCTGAATAAATGTAAACGCAACTTCCTTAGCTGTGATTTCGGCACCATTCTTAGATAGTAAATTGGCTGCTTTCTTGAACGAATTAACCTTGTTTAGTAAGATAATTAGAGGTTCCTCCATCATCTTATATGGCAAATACATAACTTTATAGTCCGCATCATTGATACGGATTTCTACTCTCTCACAGCAATCGCTACCTTCTCCGCTTATTGGGTTATAAGGAGCGTTGATTTTAGACCATCGCTGCTTGTTGATTTTTATGTATTCGCTTGGTGTCAATTATTATAGTTCTGTTGGATTTGTAGCATGTGTTCAAGTGCTTTGTCATTCATTGAATTAAGCATATCTGCTAACTCTATGAATTTCTCAGGGCACAATGCTTGTAAATTATCTACTATTTCTGTAAAAGAATGAATAACATCTTCGCCTTTTTCTACATAGGTGTTAATCTCGGTAAGGCGTTTCTTTTGGGTAAGGATAACGTCGAGCTGAAGTTCAGAACTTTTCTTGTCTGCCTTTTTATATTTAGCAAGCGCATAATCGTTTAATACGATACATGGAGCTGTTAATTCTTTGGCCATTATCTCAGGAACATAAACAGATAGATTCTGAATAATATCATGCAATGGCGGAGCTACCGTAACGAGTCTTTCTCTAATAGATAAAAGCTCCTTTTGCGACTGAAGAATTTCAATAATAGAAGGCAGCTCTTTTTTACGCTTTACATACGCTTCTCTAAGGTTCTTCTCGTACTGTTTTGTCTTTTTTGCGAACTCTTTATCGGCTCGCTTTTGTTCTTTTGTAGTCATAGTGTAAGAAATAATTTATAATAAGACCAATAATTAATGAGGAAATATGCAATAACACGTTTACGTTTGAGTTAACCATAAAGGTAATAGCTTGAGTTATTAGAACTATACCAACGGCAATAAGTAACTCTTTATTGTGAACTTTTACAAGTATAGCCCCAAGGAGCGCAAAACACATCCCTGATAGACCTACTGTTGGGATTGAAT
>SABI01000270.1 GCA_009929055.1 Spirochaetia bacterium
CTCTGTGAGAATCAAAATCCTAAAATACTTGAAGAAACTCGAAGGATGCGATGATCCGCGAACCTAAAGCAAACTATTGACTGCAAACCTATCGGGCTACTGGAGGTACAGGGTTGGAAGCCATCGAATCATTTCCCTGATAACCGATACAGAACTAATTGTCTTAATATTAGCCATCCAAAAGAGAGATGTCGTTTATAAAATTAACCAATAAACTTCCATCTATAATTAAAAACGCTTTGTTACTAGTTTTCTTTCGTAAACGCCATGCACATCACCGCTAGCGTATTCATTAATGATGATGAAAGCGGTCTGCACAATGATTTTGAGAGATGGTTGGAAGAACTCGCACCAGAGAAGCTCTACTCTCGTTATCAGCACAATGGATATGAAGATAATGGAGATGCCCACCTAAAAAGAACCATCATGGGACGAGAAGTAACGATAGCTATCACAAATAATGATTTCGATAGTGGCCCTTGGAAACAAATCTTCTGCAAGAAAAAAGATGGCAAAGGAGATAGGAGAATGTTAGTGTGGGATGATTGGAGAATAATCACTCTTTCTTGGTAATGTGATAGAAGGGCTCTTATTGCTGTGCCTCAGGTTCAGGCTCCATTGGTTCTACACGTTCCATTGAGAAATTTGCATAAGCAAATATGGAGAGGACAATAGGAGTCAACCAACAAAATATCGCATAAGGAGCATATGATGCTGCAGATATTCCTAGGGCTGAAGATACAAATACAGCACTACTGTTCCATGGAATCAAGGGAGCTGTGAGGGTGCCTCCCCCTTCTAAGGTACGGGTAAGGTTCTTCAGTTTAAGATCAAGATCACGATAATTTTCTTCAAACATCTGTCCAGGTAGTATGACAGCGAGATATTGGTTAGCAGCAAAGATATTCAAAAATAGTGAGGTCAATAAGACAGTTACTGTTAGATTACCAATAGTTCCTACGAACCGAGATAGCTTTAATACTATGCTATGTAACATCCCTGTATGATCCTTGATACCCCCTTGGAACAAGAGGTAGGAAATCCCTCCAAGTAAAAGACCTGTAATCAAACAGGGGATAGCAGGAACTTTTAGAAGAATAAGGGTTATGACTGCTATTGGTGGAATAACCAACCAAAAAGTGAAATTCAAGTGCTGCAGAATACTTTCTGTATAAGTAGAGACATCACCCATCGCTCCATCACCAGATACAATAAATCCCAATATGATAATTGGGATTAGAGTGGAAATTAGTAAAACACACATCCTATGAAGCAAATGGTTTCACAGAGAAATTGTAAAGAAAGTATTGAAGAGACCACTTAATATGTAAATAATCTCTCTATAGGAACTCTTGAAACAAAATTACTTCAGTATAGGTTAAAAGCAGCGCTCATTAGGTTTCTTGGTACAAGTGGAACACTGATAACAAATCTCGTGAGCCATGACGTTTCCATCAGCAAATTCCTTGATGCTATCTAGAGTTGTTTGTGCAATATTATGTAAAGCCTCATTGGTGAGAAAAGCTTGGTGACTTGTAACAAGTACATTTGGCATAGCAATGAGTAGTCTCAACGTATCATCATCAAAGAGTATTGCACTTTTATCTTCATAAAAAACCTCCCCCTCTTCTTCATAGACATCTAATGCTGCAGAACCTATCTTCTTGCTCTTTACCCCTTCTAACAGAGCCTGGCTTTTAACAAGACCCCCTCGGGAAGTGTTTATTAACACGACACCGTCTTTCATTAGAGCAATACTTTTTTTATTAATTATGTGCTTAGTCTCGGGTGTAAGGGGACAATGAAGGCTAATAATATCTGATCTCTTACAAAGATCCTCAAAAGAACAATACTCTACCCCATTAAGACTCTTATCTGGATAGGGATCATATGCTATTACTTTCATCCCAAACCCTTTACAAATGTTGATAAATACTTTACCTATCTTACCGGTGCCCACCACACCCACACTCTTTCCATGTAGGTCAAATCCCTCTAGTCCATTAAGACTGAAGTTAAATTCACGAGTCCTCACATACGCATGGTGAGTTTGGCGTACTACACTCAACAATAGAGCCATTGCATGTTCTGCAACGGCGTAGGGTGAGTAAGCGGGAACACGTACAATGTGGATTTTTCCAAACGAACTTTTAAAATCGATGTTATTATACCCAGCACATCGCATAGCGATGAGACGCACCCCATCTTCATATAGAGTATTGATAACATTCTCACTCAAATGGTCGTTGACGAACGCACAAACAACATCGTACCCCTTTGCTAACAAAGCGGTATTTTCATTCAGCTTCGATTCAAAATAGTGTATATAAACTTCGTTCTTATTACTTAGTTGGTCGAAATACGTTCTATCATAAGGTTTAGTATCAAAAAAAGCTATTCGGGTCATATTAAATTCTCCTTATCTTTAAAGTGATAATAATATCATAAAACTATCAAAGATTCTTCACCTTGGTGGGTAGTATCATAATGAGATGTACGATACATAGCTCCTTTTACCTAGTCCTTTGAAAAAAATGGGTTCAGGTAGGGTTTACTCAAGAAACTTCTAACAAGAGCTTTTCATATGATTCTATGGCAATAGGCCTCTCATAGTAGAAACCTTGGGCTATCGTACACCCTAACTCTTTGAGGATCTCTACCTGCTCCTTGGTCTCGACTCCTTCTGCCACGATAAGAATGCCAAGATCGTTTGCCAACTGAATGACACCACGAATAATCTTTCTGCTAGGAATATCATTTTCTAGTTCAACAAGGAATTCCCGATCAAGTTTGAGATAATCAACAGTAATATTCTTGAGCATATTTAGCGATGAGTAAAAGGAACCAAAATCATCAATGGAGACAAAAAATCCCATCTTCCGTAGGGAGAACACCACTTCCTTGAGATAATCTAAGTTTCCAAGAAAAATATTTTCAGTCAACTCAAATTCTAACAAACAGTGGTCAACACCATAGCTATCAACGATACTCAACAAGTCAGCAACATAAGAAGGATTTTTAAGATGAATTCTTGATTGGTTTACAGAGATAGGAAGCAACGGAATGCCATGCCCTTTCCAATCTTGAAGTTTCTCACATACCTTTGCTAGGACAAACATATCTAGGTCTTTAATGAGGTTATGCTTTTCTAAAATAGGGATAAACTGAAGGGGAGGGAGCAACCCTTTAGTGGGGTGATTCCATCTCACTAACGCCTCAGCTCCTACGATAGTTTCAGTATTTACATTGAATTTAGGCTGAAGCTGAATAAAGAATTGATTAGATTGCAGAGCATCCTGGAAATCCTTTACCATCTCACTCTCTATAAGCCTG
>SABI01000271.1 GCA_009929055.1 Spirochaetia bacterium
GAAGCATTTGTGTATTGGCTGTAAGGGCTCCACCTGGAAGGGGGCTGAATGGGATAATTGGGTTAACAGTTGTAGCTTCAGGGGGAAGGAAGTAATCACTCATACACTCTTCGAACACTCTTTCAGCTTTCATTACTTTTTCAATATCGATATCGAGAGTATATTCAGTACCTCGAAGGGCATGCCACATAGTAATGACGTCTGGTTGACAAGTTCCACCAGAAACAGGAACTAGTGATAAGTCAACTTGGCTTGCACCTGCTTCAATTGCACTCATATACTGCTGTATTGATACTCCAGCTGTTTCGTGAGAGTGGAATACAATATTCATATCTTTTCCAAGAAGTTTTCTTGCTCTTTTAATTGTATCGTAGACAATCTTAGGGGTAGAGGTACCAGAAGCATCTTTGAAACATACTGAATCATAAGGAATTCCGGCATCAAGAATGCTCTTTAAAGTCATCTCATAGAAATCAGCATCGTGAGCACCAGTTGCCCCTGGTGGGAGTGCCATCATGGTAACACAGACTTCATGGCGAAGACCTGCTTCATGGATTGCCCTACCACTATCAATAAGGTTGTTTGCATCATTTAATGCATCAAAGTTACGAATAGTAGAAATACCATGCTTCTTAAAAAGTTGAGCATGAAGTTTAATAATATCTCTTGGTTGAGAATCAAGTCCTACTACGTTAATCCCTCTTGAAAGTGTTTGTAAGTCAGCATCTGGCCCTGCTACTTTTCTAAACTCATCCATCATTGCAAAGGCATCTTCATTTGTATAAAAATAGAGTGATTGGAACCGTGCTCCACCACCAGCTTCAAAATGGTTTATTCCTGCTTCTTTTGCTGCCGCAACTGCTGGCATAAAATCTTTTGTAAAGACTCTAGCCCCATATACAGACTGAAATCCATCTCGGAAAGCTGTACACATAAAATTTACTTTTTTCATCATGACTCCTTAATTATTCTATTAACGCTTAGATCGAGCGAGTGCAGCAGTTATTGCAGCTACAATTTCACCACTTTGAGCTTCATGTGCTGAATTAACAGAAGAAGCCATTCGTTTAACAGGGGCTGTAGAGACTTTTTGTGGAAAGTATCTATTGACAGTAAATGAGAGTAATTTTGTAGTAAATACTAATAGAGTTAAGAATAGAAAGACTACTCCCATTCCTAATACCAGAAGTATTAACCCATTATTGACCTGCTCTAACAGCAGTTCTCTTGGTAATTGGTTTAGCATACATAATGCTCCTTACAATATTGTGTTATTTGTGAATTTTTATCAAAAAACACTCAAGCTACTATACCGTGAAAACTAACCCATTTCAAGGTACTTAGATGAGTTTATTTTGAGCTAAAAGGTGCGAATAGTTCATTTTACTAAAATAATTCTTCTATTATCTCATCACATAAAGTAATTAAGTGATGTTCCTACAAATATTATCATATTGAATAAAAACTATTCTTTGTCTACCTTAGGAGGTATGAAAGTTGAATATAAGGGGAACGCACTCCCTTCACATAAAATACTGTTAGTGACAAAAAGCCCTATTGTTGAGTTAACCCAGCTTTTCTCTTCCTTGCAAAAAGAGGGGATTGAATCGACTTTTATTGAACACGATAAGAATCTTATTGATGTAAAAACACACCATAGCCAATGTGTATGGATTCATACTGAGGTCCTCACCCATCCAATTATTTCTTCTGTTATGGAATTTATTCCAGAACTGAGTGGAGTTCTTTTCTTTTTTGATCAGAGGATGAGTCGACTTGAAATTCTAAAGGAAATCGCTATTGCTCGAACTCATTATGTAGCAATTGTTGGGGCAATCTTTTTGATTGATTCTCCTAATGACAAAGATATTGGAGTTGATATTTGTAGGCGTAGTGGTATCCCATACCTCTTTTCAGCAATTAAGAAAGAAGAGGGTAAAGCTTATGTATTTAATGAAGAAACTATTTCTATCCTGACAAACATGGTTATTTAATGTAACAACTCTTTGTTTGATATTGTTTAGCTAGATGATGTTCCTTTTTTATGAATAAAGTAATATTGTATAAGTCTCACATTGTATACGAGGAGAAAATAATAATGAATGATGGAACACATTTAGTGTGGAATACTCATGAACAAAAGAAAGTGTTTGAAGGACCTATTTTTGATGTTTTAGAAATGAAAAGAACTTCAAACGATGGTCGATCTGGTGCATTTATTTCTTTAGATGCTCCAAAGTGGGTTACTGTTATCCCATGGTATAAAAATAAAGATGGAATCCCCTATTTTAAAATGGTTCGTCAATATAGACATGGTAGTGAAAAAGTAACCATTGAATTTCCTGCAGGTACTGTTGATGAAGGGGAAGATGTCATGGTGGCGGGAAAGAGAGAACTTCTTGAAGAGACAGGATGTATCCCTCACTCTCAGATGGTTTTACTTGGTTCAATTTCTCCGAACCCTGCTTTTATGAATAATAGAGTGTGGTTTTACCTCGTTGAAGGATTAGAGTGTGTAAATGATCAACACTTAGATGAAAACGAACAAGTCGATATCCTTGAAATTCCAGTAGAGGAGGTCTTAAGAGAAATGGGCCATGGGGAATATGATAATGGCATTATGATGATTGCCCAAGGTTTCTTTTTACGATATGCAAAAGATCATGGAGGTCTACTATGAACAAAAAATATCTAATTATTATCACACTCGTGATAGTCTCTTCTTTTATGTTTTTCTCATGTACAACAGCAACCCTTGTTGAACGAAATAAAACAGTAAGTGTAAATGGAAGTGCAGTCCTTTCAATTACTCCAGACAGTGCCTCAATGAGGATAAGAGTTTCAGAAATTGGTGTAAATACAAAAGAAGCACAACAACAAGTAAATGTAAAAATAGCATCAATTCTCTCAGTTCTAAATGAAGTTGGGGTTTCGAAAGATGACATTAGTACAACAGGTTATGAATTTTCACCTGAGTATGAATATGTTGAAAACAAGAGGGAACTTGTAGGACAAAGAGTGAGTCAATCAATCTATTTTGTGGTGAGGGAAATCAATACCAAAGAGACTCTTCTTGCTACAATTCTTGATCGTCTCGCAGATATTAGTAATATTTCTTTAGGGTCAATTACTTTTTCAAAAGAAGATATGAGTGGCCTGTATGATGAAGTAAGAACTCTTGCTATGCTCGATGCCATTAATAAAGGTTCTTTATACGCACGTGTTGCAAACCTTAGTTTAGGAGACCCTCTTATTATTAGTGATTATTCGAATGAAGCAGTCCCAATAAGTTCAAGAAATGAAGGAATGATGGTAAAAGCAAGTGCTATGA
>SABI01000272.1 GCA_009929055.1 Spirochaetia bacterium
ATATTAAATAGGTCGTTTGAAACATAACAAATGTAAGAAGGGCTATAATAGTGAGATTAAGCAATAAAATAATATTATAGACGTAATTGAGTGGCTTATTCATAATCAGTTATTGAACATTATCTTACTAATTTCCTTTTGTAAAGGAAATATCTTTAACGAGACAAACAGTTGGTTATAAAAGGAATTCTTTCTGCTAAAGGTCATCTCATTTATGACAAATGTAATAAATAAGGTGACAATAAACTGTTTGCGTTCCTCCTCAAAGGCTCCTACTATAGATATAGGCTCATTAATCTCGGTACCAGATTAAGAAGTAATCACATCCTAAAACTCGGAGGAAGACATGAAAAAGAAAGTATTATTAGTTATTTTGATCCTTGCTATTCTCGTTGGATCAGCATTTGCTCAAGGTCGAAATGAGGCTAAAAGTGGTCGCACTTTTGGTTACACATGTATGACAATGAACAACCCCTTCTTTATTATCCTTGAACAATCTATTCGTGACTCAGTAGAGGCAAATGGTGACAAACTTATCACTATGGACCCTGCTATGGACGTTGCCAAACAGATTAACCAAATTGAAGACCTCATCACACAAGGTATCGATGCTATATTCTTAAACCCAGTTGACTGGGAAGGAATTCGACCTGCCCTTGTAGCACTTAAAAATGCAGACATTCCTATAATCAACTTCGACACAGAAGTAAAAGATATGGAATATGTAACTAGTTACGCTGGAAGCGACAATAAAAACGCTGGATATGTTTGTGGTTTAGACCTCGTCAAACGTTTCCCTAATGGCGGTAAAATTGTTGTTCTCGATTCTCCTACAATGAACTCAGTTAATGACAGAATTACTGGATTTATGAATGCAATTGAAGGAAAAGGATTTACTATTCTTGCTCAACAAGATGCAAAAGGTGACCTTCCAACTTCAATGAGAATTACTGAAGACATTCTTCAAGCTCATCCTCAAATCGATGCTATCATGGGTGGAAATGACCCAACAGCTCTTGGTGCTCTTGCTGCTTGTAAAGCTGCAAATAGAACCAAAGTATTAATTTATGGAGTAGACGGATCTCCTGAAGCTAAAGCTGAAATTGCAAGCGGTGGACAATTCGTTGGTTCAGGTGCACAAAGCCCAATTAGTATTGGTGTTGAATCAGTAAAATTGGCTTATAAAGTTCTTAACAACGAACCTTTCGAAACAAGAGTTCCAGTACAAACATTCCTTATCAATGCTGAAAACGTAGGCAAATATGGAACAGACGGCTGGCAATAAACCTGCTATAATTAGCTAGATGTGTATGGGGGCGATTTATCTATGAATCGGCCCCCTTTGTGAATTATGATTAGTTAATAGTCAGGAGGATTGCTTAGGTGAACGAACATATTCTTTTAAAAATGAATCACATAAAAAAAGAATTCCCTGGTGTACTTGCCCTTAAAGATGTTTCATTTGAACTACGTAGCGGAGAAGTTCATGCCTTATTAGGTGAAAATGGAGCTGGCAAGTCTACCCTCATTAAAATATTAGGGGGAATTTATTCAAGTGATGCTGGAGAAATTGTTATAGATGGCAAAGTAGTTACAATTAATTCAGTACTAGATGCCCAAAAACAAGGAATTAGTGTCATACACCAAGAACTCGTCCTCGTTCCCCACATGAGTGTAGCAGAGAATATCTATCTTGGAAGAGAACCTCTTAAAAAAGGGACTAGGTTTGTTGATTACAAACAAATGAACAGGGAAGCAAAAAGAATCCTCGATTCTTTTGAACTCGACATTAGACCAGAAGATGAAATAAGTGACCTTACTATCGCTCAACAACAAATGGTAGAAATCACCAAGGCGCTCTCTTTTAATGCTAAAATTCTCGTCATGGATGAACCAACTTCTTCATTAAGTGAAAAAGATGTAGATTTTCTCTTCGAGAACATCAGAAAGTTAAAAAAAGCGAATGTTGGAATTATTTATATCTCTCACCGAATGAGTGAACTTAAACAAATTGCCGATAAAATTACAGTTATTCGTGACGGAGAATATATTGGCACTCGTGAGACTGCCACTAGCACCAATGATGAACTCATTGCGATGATGGTTGGGAGACAACTCACTAAGTACTACACACGAACATTTGGAGAAATGGGGAAAACAGTCTTAGAGGTGAAACACCTTAATGCAGGAAAGTTGCTTAAAGATGTTTCATTTAGCCTCAACAGAGGAGAAATTCTAGGATTTGCTGGACTTGTTGGAGCAGGAAGAAGTGAAGTGATGAAATGTATCTTTGGAGTTGATCCAATCGATAGCGGACAGATAGTCGTTGATGGAGTAGATGTAATTATTAAAGATCCCGAGCATGCTATTAGTATGGGAATAGCTTTAGTTCCTGAAAGTCGTAAAAAAGAGGCCCTTTTTCCTGATCAAAGTGTAATGTTTAACATTACAATAAAATCGCTTCAAGATTTTATTCACGGTGTGAGGGTAAACAATAAAAAAGAAGAGGCTATTACAAGAGAGTTTGTTGATAAAATGGAGATAAAAACTCCTAACTATGAACAAGTTGTTGGAAATCTTTCAGGAGGGAACCAACAAAAAGTTGTGATAGGAAGATGGCTTGCAACTAAACCACGAATTTTAATTTTAGATGAACCAACTCGAGGAGTTGATGTTGGTGCAAAAGCAGAAATATACTCAATTATGAACGAACTTGTAAAAGAGGGGGTCTCAATTATTATGATCTCTTCAGAACTACCTGAAGTTATTAATATGAGTGACCGAGTAGTTGTTATGAGTAATGGAAGAATAACCGGAATGCTTTCACGAGAAGGTCTTACACAAGAAAAAATAATGCACTACGCGACACAATTTGTCACAACCTGATAAACAATGAGAGGAATATTATAATTATGAATGCTACACACACGAAAACAGAGAAATCGCCGCAACGCTTATATCTCAAAAATAATATTGCATATAATTTTGTGAGAGAAAATCTAGGGATTTTAATAGGGCTATTAGTCTTATGTACAATTCTTACTATTTTTTCCCCAGTATTTTTATCAAAAAACAATATCTTAAATGTGTTACGCCAAGTTGCAACAAACCTCTATATTGCCTGTGCAATGACGATGGTTATTATTCTTGGTGGAATTGACCTTTCGGTAGGTTCTACCATAGCTCTAAGTGGTGTTGTCACTGGTGGAATGATTGCTTTTGATGGTCAACCTTTATGGATTGCTGTTTTAGCTGGGCTCTTAGTTGGTGTAGTTGTTGGCTCTTTTAATGGATTTCTTATTTCCAATAGTAAAAGCTCTATTGAT